>JAGHER010000167.1 GCA_017889125.1 Lachnospiraceae bacterium | reverse complement strand
TGCGCTACCTCCTGTTTCCAATTGAATTTCAACTGTTTCTCCAATTATACCAGAAGATAAACGCTTTGGAAAGGTCATTCCGGATTTATTCCTGCAGATTCAAAAGGGAAATCACAATCTGATCCGCAGACCGCTCAGTTTTCCGTTTTACGATATCTTCAATCTGTGCCCGCTGCTGGTCAGTGATGCTGGCGGCATTGATCACCACATCCACCTGGTCAGAAGAAACGCTGACCACCGGATCGGCAAAGCCTCTGGCCATGAGCAGGGTCTCCGCCGCATTTTCCTTCTCGGCGGTTTCGGTAAGGGTAAGCATATCCTGGATGGCCTGCTGTTTTGCCCCTTCCTCGATGCTGGTGCTGTTGATAATGCTCATCAGCGATTCCTTGTTTTTTGCTCTCACCTGCTCACGGTTTAACTGGACGCTGGCTATGTAGTCGGTGACACTCATGCCGCTGGTCAATACTGCCTCCCCCGGATTGTCCAGACCCGTCTGGGCCGATTCATCCGCTCCTGCAGTGTCCTGGCCTGTGCTGTCTGCGGCAGCAAGTTCAGTCCCGCCTGCCTCATATCCAGCGTCATCTGCAAGTCCGTCCCCAGATGCAGCATCTGCCAGCTGTTCCCCGCTGCCATCCTCCACAGCATTGGCCTCCTCCGCCATAGTGGCTTCCGTCACCTCTTCGTCCAGAATATCCTGATCCAGGCTGCCGATCTCCGCCAGAGTCTCCCCATAATAGTCGCTGGCCTGGTTTTCTGCCAGAATGTCCTCATCGGAAATTTCCAGAATTCCGGCTTCATACACCTGGCTTCCAGCAGCCAGCTCCTGCTTTCCCGCATAATTCAGATATCCGGCAGCCGCGATCATCACGGCCAGCGCTGTGATAATGACCTGGTTGCGCCGGAACAGCTTCTTCATGTTTAATTCCTTTTTCGGTTTCATGATCCTCGCTCCTTTTTCCACCCGCTTTAATACTTCCATTGTATTGCAGGCGCGAAAAGAATATGACTGCCTGCCAAAAATAACACCTAATGGAAACTAATTCCGCTTCAGTACCTTAATCTTGTGTGCAGGAAGGCCGAAAAGGGCTTCCATGGCCTCGGTGATCTCGTTTTGTATTGCCGGTGTTCCTCCGCCCTGGGCACTGATGACGATTCCGGCCACCTCCGGATACAGCTCCATTTCCAGAAGAGGGCCCTCCTGGCTGCCGTCTAAAATCACGGTGGTGGATTCCTTTTCTTCCTGCTGAATATCTCTGGTTCCCCCTGCGGTATCCTGCTCCTTTGTGGAGGATAGAGAGCTTTTGCCGTCGGTCTGGTAAACCTTCTGGCTGGAGGATTTGAGGATAATCATCACATCTACCTCCCCAACACCTTCCACCTGGGACAGCACCTCCTTCACCCGGGCTTCCAGCTGCTGCTCGTAGGATAAAGAGGCGCTCGGACTGCTTGTGCTGCCTCCGCCAAGGCTCCAGCTTTCGACGCTGCTGCCGCTGCGTTCATCGTTTCCGCCGCTTCCATCACTGTCATTCCCGCTGGCACCGATGCTCCCCTTGCCGGTGCCATTGCTCCCTTTGCCGGTACCATTGCTCCCCGCACCGGCGCCGATGCCATTTCCACCGACGCTATTCCCACCCCCATTTCCGCCTCCTGCCCCAGTACCCTCCATAAACATAAGCGCACCGTCCCCGGCCTCTCCCTGAGATGTTTTGTTTCCGGAGGGCACCGCCAGGATCATCAGAATCAGTCCGACGCACAGGAGGATAATCCAATTACCCCGGCTCATCCTGCCACGTAATCCGGATATTTTCTTCTTCCAGTCCGTAATAAACTGCCAGCTTCCTTTGGAATCCATACAGCGCCTCCTGTTCTTTCTGCCGGATCAGACGTTCCTCCCGGCTCTGCGTCCCCTGCTCTGTTCCCTGCTCCGTTCCGCTATTTCCGAGACTGTCCGATTCCCGCAGAGTGTTTCCTCTGAAATTCCCCTCCGGTAAGTCCCCGGCAGAATTTTCAGCATCTTCCTCTGCTGTCTCCACCTGGATCTGCACTGGTTCCACGCTTTTAACCGAAGCACTGCCTCCTGCTGGCTCTGTCTCCTCATGCTCTGTCTTATTCTTTCTTTTACTCTCTGTCCCGGAAAACTCCCCTGCTTTTGCCCCGGCATTTTCTGTCCATCCGGCCCCATCAGCATCTCCTGCCATTCCCCCATTGCTTTCTCCCCTTTCAAAAACCAGGCTTAATTCCTTTACCTGACCGAATTTTTCACTGTCCGAATCCCCTTCAATCGTAACCTGCGCTTCCCTGCAAAGGAGTCCCTCCTCCAGCGCCATCCGTTTTACCTCCTGGGCCGCCGCCTCCTCGTACTGCCGGATAATCTGCCGCGTCCGCTCCTCCTCCATCCCCCAAAGCCTCGATGAAAACTCACCGGTGTCCTGCTGCAGACGGATCTTTTCGTAAGCATAAGCCAGCTTTCCTTCCAGATTCAGGCTTCCGCTCAGCGGCCGGATCAGCAGCAAAATAAAAACAGCACCAGTGAACAGACGGATGTAGCGGTCATATTTCCCATTTGGAATCAGATTCGACAGAAGGCTTACCAGGATCAGATAATAAGCAAGGCTTTTTACCCATTGAAAGATGGCCTCCATATGTACCTCCTTTCCTGCCTATCCGCTTATCCCTTATCCCCCGAAATACACCGTATTCGTGGCACTGCACACGATCCCGATGGATACGGCAAAAAAGAGAACCTGGGCCATCACAAGGCCAAGGAGCAGCTGATGGGCTTTCCCCATCCCTTCCGCGCAGGCGGTAAGGCGCTTGTCGCACACCGGCTCCATCAGCGCTGCAGCTGCCCGGTACAGGAGCATAAAAAGCAGCAGCTTAATCACCGGCGCTGCCGCCAGGACAGCCATGACCACTACTCCCGCACCGCCGATGGTATTTTTCACCAGGACACCGGAGCCCACAGCCACCTGCAGCACCGCCTCCGCTCCGGCCCCGATTCCCGGGATCACGGAAACCGCCTTCTGGATCCCCGTCCGCTTTACACTGTCCGCAAAGGGCAGGATCATAGTCTGAATCATCTGCAGACCGAAAAAAATGCCGGTTATGGTCTTTAGAGACCAGCGGATTCCCGACTCCACGCCATTGGTAAGGCGGGTGATGATTGGCTCCCGGGAAAGATTTCCCGCCAGCACCAGAAGCACGTACACCTTAACCATGGGAAGAAGAATTGTCCCGCACAGGAAATCTGCGGCCCCAACACCGGCCAGAACGCTGCTGTACAGGGCCGCCGCGGAAATGCTCCCTCCGGCAAAGGCCACCGCCAGAAAAAATGAAGGCAGAAGCACCCGCATAAATCCCAGTATGCTGTCGATCACATTTGCGGCCGTCTCCACACTGGTAAAAAATCCCGCCGTCAGGCAGGTAAAGGTCAGAAGATACGTAATGAAAAAGCCGGTGTCTGCCACTCGGCTGGAGGGAAATACAGCTGCCGCCTGAGAAAAGACCGCCCCCAGTATCCCTAAGCCTGCCGCCTGGGCAAGGAAACGGATGCTGGAGGAATTTTCGGTAAACAGACTGTATTTTACCGCCTCAAAAAGCCGGGAGAAGGCCTGCCTCCAGTCCCCCTCCAGAAGTTCTCCCATCAGCTCCGTAAAGGAAATCTGCCCCGACATCTGCCGGTCCAGAAATTCCTGAATCTCTCCCAGCCCCAGGTCAGGAAGATCAGGAAGGTCTGAAAGCACGCTGTCTTCCGCCTTCCGGGCGTCCTTTTTCTGGATGACACTTTCCCAGCTGCTATTTTCCCGGCTGCCGTCTTTCTGGATGCTATTTTCCCGGATGCTATTTCCCCGGCCAAAGGTAGTTATTGGCCAGCTCCCCAGCAGAATGAGTATTATCCACGCTGCTGCCGCAGCCTTCCATCCCCTGATCCTCCATCCCTTCATACCCGCCTCCTTTTTCTTTCCGTCATGGCTGGACTGGCCTGCGTTTTTTTGTCCCATGCTCTTTTCTTCTCACGCCGCCAGAAACGTCTCCAGTGTCTGAAGCAGCGCCAGCACCACCGGCGCGCTCACGGCCAGAATGGACAGCTTTCCAAATATCTCAATCTGACTCCCCAGAAAGCTGCAGCCGCTGTCCTTGCAGATGCCTGATGCAAATTCGCCGATATACGTAATGCCTACCATTTTCATCAGCGTGACAAAGTATACATTGTCCAGGCGTATGGCTGCCTGGATTTCCTTAATCACCTGGATAATGCTATCCAGCTTCTGCACGCCGTAAAAAAAGATAAACAGACCGGCCGCCGCTGCCAGGAAAAAGCCGTATTCCCCTCTCACCCCCTTCATCAAAGATGCCAGCAGCACAGCGGCTGTCCCCACGGCGGCTACAGTGATTATGCTCACGCTCCATCCCTCCTCTCTATTTTCTCTGATGATTAAATGCGGTGGATGTACACGGATTTCCCCTAAAGAGAAAACAGCTCCTTCATGGTCTCAAACAGATCATAGATATAGGGAATCATCCAGAACAGCACAAGCACCAGGCCGGCCAGACTGGTGAGAAAGGCCTGTTCATCCCTGCCGCTGTGCTTCAGCACCTGACAAATCACCGATACCAGAATGCCCACCGCCGCTATGCGAAAAATCAAACTTACCCCCATATGTCCTCCATTTTCCTTTCCCACCTGGTAAAGCGGACATTCGCAATCCGCTTCGCTACGGGGCGCTGCAAACTATGGGAATCAAAGCATCGCCACAGTCAGAAACAATCCTCCCATGATCCCCAGGCTGGTATACAGCTTCGTCCGCTCCTTTACGTGGCTGCGAAGATAGCCAATCTGCTCATCTAACTGCTCCAGATACAGTAAAAGATTCCGTTCCTGCATCGTTAAATCCAGGTATCCCAGATGATCTCCCAGATTTTTCAGCGCCTTCCTGTCCTCCTCGTTAATGGGCGCCCCTTTCAGCGACTCCATCTCCTCTCTCCAGATTTCACAGAAGGCCTCCCCCTCCTGCTGATCAATCCGCCCGGCCACAGAAAGGAAAAAAAGAGGCAGTTTCTGCATACCTCTTTCTCCCTCCGCCTGAAGGCAGCGCTGTCCGACCCGCAGAAGCGCCTCATTCAAGGCCGTATGTCCATAAAGAATTTCTCCCTTTAAAAAATAAATCATCTGCCGAAGCTGCTCCAGCCACCGCAGCCGCATCCGCCACTGCCAGGCCGTCTGAAGCCCCAGAGATGTACAGCTGAAAACCACCAGACCGGCGCCAATCCACCGCATCAGCATCCCCCCTTTCTCACTTCACCCCCGGCAAGCCTTCTCCCCTTCCCGTCAAGAACAGCCTGTACCCTTCCCGGCCTGCCCCGGTTTTCCAGAATTACAAACCGGGAAAATACGCCTTCCTCCACCAGCTCGCCCAGAACCGGTTTCCTTTGGATATCTTCCAGGCTGCAGCCGTGGGCCGTGGCCAGAAGGCGGCAGCCGCAGTTTTTCCCGTACCGCAGAGCCTCCAGATCCGCCGGTCCGCCGATCTCATCCACCGCCACCACCTGTGGCGACATGCTGCGGATCAACATCATGATTCCCTGGGCTTTCGGACAGCCGTCCAGCACATCCGTGCGGATCCCCAGGTCATTCTGCGGCTTTCCCTGGCAGCAGGCGCCAAGCTCAGAGCGCTCATCTGCGACACCTACAGTCAGCCCCATTTCTTCGCGAAAATCCCCTGGCGCGCTCCTCCTTCGTCCAGCCTGGTCTGCGGCCGCACCTGACTGCTGGATATCCTCGATCTGCCAGCCCTCCATCCATCCCCTGGCTTCCGCTCTATCCTGCCATCCATTGGAGATCTGTCGGATCAAATCCCGCAGAAGGGTGGTTTTCCCGCACCCAGGCGGGGAGATAATTAACGTTGAGCAAAAGCGGCCGTCCTCGTACAGCCAGGGCAGGACCTCATCTCCGCAGCCTTTGACCTGCCGGGCAATACGCACATTTAAAAAGGAAATATTCCGAAGAGTTTTCACCTGGTTTCCTTCCAGCACTGCCTGCCCCGCAATTCCTACGCGATGTCCGCCAGGTACAGTGAGAAATCCCTGACGCAGCTCCTCATCAAAAGCATACAGAGAATACCGGCTCATATACTCCAGCGTGTCCCGGATGTCCTCCGGGGCAATGCTCTGACAGGAAAGCTCTGGATCCCAGACCTCCAGAGGCATCCATCGCCGCGAAGGCTCCTCTTCCAGATACCAATCTCTTCCCTCTGCCCGCATAAGCAGCGGCAATCCCGCCCGAAGCCGGATCTCCTCCGCCTGAAAAGAAGCCGTCTCTGCCTCCCGCAGCTGTTCCCTCAGCTTCTGCGGAAAAATCCGAATGACCTGCTCCATCTCCATGCACTGTCCGATTTCCTTTTCATTTGTCCGTTCTATTTCCACGAACTGCCTGATTCCATTTGCCCGCTCCATTTCGCTCATTGGCCCGTCCCCCTTTACCGGAAATATATGGACAGACCCTTCGTTTTATTCCATCTTTCCGGGAAACTTTCGGCCTGGGCAATTGGCATACCTGAGGCCATGCCAAAGCGCGAGGCTGCATTTATTTTTTTTGCAGCAAAAAGCCACCGGAAACACGGCTTTTTCTGCCGTCTCCGATGGCTTTTCCTGTATTTTCTTTATTAGAGAAACGCTGATTAAAGTGTTTCCTTAGATTTTCTTCTGAATTTCCATCACTTATGATAAGGTTCCTTATTAATAATCCGAAAACTCCGGTAAATCTGCTCTAAAAGCACCACCCGCATCAGCTGATGGGGAAAGGTCATCCGTGAAAAGCTCAGCTGGTAATCTGCTCGGGACAGCACCGCATCAGACAGCCCCAGGGAACCGCCGATGACAAAGGCAATCTGGCTGACACCTCTGACGCCCAGCTTTTCAATCTTTTCCGCCAATTCTTCCGAATCCAGCATCTGCCCTTTAATGGCCAAAGCAATCACAAAGGTATCGGGCCGGAGCTTTTCCAGGATCCGCTCGCCCTCCCGCTCCTTAATCTGCTGCTCTAAGGCCAGGCTGGCGCCGTCCGGCGTCTTTTCGTCCTGCACCTGAACCATCTCCAGCTTACAGTAGCGGCTTAACCGCTTGCTGTACTCGGCAATGGCATCCTGCCAATATTTTTCCTTAAGCTTTCCTACGGTAATCAGCGTAATCTTCATTCTGCAAACTCCAGTATCATGTCATACCATACCGCCCCGCCATGGACAGAGCGGGAGACGCCCATGTTCCGGTAGCCAAATTGTTCATAAAAGGGAATCAGCCGCTCCTTGCAGGTGAGGATCAATCCCTTCCGCCCTTTTTCTCTGGCAGTCTGAATAAGCGTCTCCATCAGGGCCGCTGCCACGCCGCGCCTCTGATGCTCAGGATGCACATCCAGGCCAAAAATCGCCTGATAGCTGCCCTCCGGCTCATGACAGTCCGTCTGCTCAAACATAAAATCCTCTATGGTTTTCTGCTCCGTAACGCAGCCATTGATAAAACCGATAATCGAGCCGTCCTTTTCCGCCACCAGAAAACTTTCTGGAAATACCCGGATTCGCTCCGCAATGGCCTCCCGCCCGGCTGCCTCCTGGGGCGGGAAGCAGGCTGTTTCAATCTTCCACACCGCCTCTGCATCTGAAGGCAGGACGCAGCGAATACGGTCATATGCTTTACTGTGGTCTTGCTTCTTTATGTCAACGTTATGCTGCTTTATGTCAACATTATGCCGCGTTGTGTCAATGTTATGCCGCGTTGTGTCAATATTAATCATCTTTGAGGTTCTCCGACTCTTTTTTCGTGCTTTTCATTCTGCCTATGACGCTCATGCACTGTGTTTTTCACACTTCATTTTATACATTCTGCACCACACTATTTCACCCGGAAATAGTACCCAACGCCCCACTTGGTATGCACATACCGGGGATCACTGGGGCTGGGCTCGATCTTCTCCCGAAGCCTTCTCACATGTACATCCACCGTCCGCACGTCGCCGGTATCCAGGGCCTTGTTCCCCCAGACCAGGGTAAGCAGGGATTCCCGGCTGTAGACCTTATTGGGATGGCAGACTAAAAGCTCCAGAAGGTCAAATTCCTTAGCCGTCAGATTGATCTCCCGGTCAGCGATAAATACGCGGCGGCCCTCCACATCCAGCTTCAGATCCCCGGCTGTCACCACCTTGTTTTCCGGCTCGGCGGCCTTCTGGCTCTTCTTCGCACTGCGGCGCATAATGGCCTTGATCCGCGCCTTTACCTCCAGAATATTAAAGGGCTTGGTGATATAATCATCGGCCCCGTACTCCAATCCCAGTATCTTATCCATATCGCCGCCCTTTGCGGTGAGCATGATGATGGGCATCTCAGAAAATTCCCGGATCGCCTGGCATACCTCAATCCCGTCATGCTTGGGAAGCATCACGTCCAGGAGAACCATGTCATACTCCGTCTCCCGCGCCTTGGCGATGGCTTCCTCTCCATCATAAGCGCAGTCTACCTGAAATCCATCCTGCTCCAGACTGAACCGGATTCCCTTTACAATTAATTTCTCATCATCCACAACTAATATTCTGGCCATCTTCCACCTCTATCTTCACACTTATACCGTGATATCGTCCTTAATTTTGGCAAATGCCGCTTCCTTAATGCCGGATACCTGCATAATGTCCTCAATCTGCCGGAAGGGCCCGTGCTCCTGGCGGTAGGCAATGATATCCGCCGCCCGTGCCTCCCCAATCCCCTTAAGGGTCATCAGCTGATCCTGCGTGGCTGTATTAATATTTACTTTCGCCGGAGCCGCTGCCTCCTGCTGTCCAGTTCCCCCGATCTCGCCTTCCCAGGCCGGTGCCGAAGCGGCCTCCTCCCTGGTCAGCACGGTGATCTTCATCCCGTCCGAAATCAGGGCGGCAAGGTTTAAGTAGCCCTCATCCGCCTCCGGGAGAAATCCCCCTGCAGCCTCTACGGCCTGGTAAACGCGGCTTCCCTCCTCCAGCTCATATACGCCTGGAGCATTGACGGCGCCGCAGATATGTACATAGCAGAGAGCCTTTGTTTCCGCAGGCTGACTGGCGTTTTCTGCGGAGCTGCCGTCCATTGATGAACTGCCAGCCTCAGATGAACCTCCGCTGCCTTGGGAATTGCCGCTTCCAGAAGAACCACTTCCCCCGGAAAAGCCGCCATCTCCAGAAGAACCGCCGTCTCCAGACAGCTCCTCCCCTGTAAGAGACAGCGTTTCCTGCTCCATTATTCCATAAAAGCCTCCCTCTTCCCAACGGGAACAGCTGTAGCAGAGACCTGCTGACAGCATAAGGGCGGCAGTAATTATGGCTTTCATCCATTTTGATCGTAAATTATTCATGGCATCCTCCTTATCGGATACCATTTCAGCCTGTACTAATATTCTACTAGGACTGCATCCGAAAAACAAGTCTTAAATTCCTGCATTTTTCTTAAGAAAGACCGCACATTTTTCGTCATTTTTATGGGCGGTGAAGGCAGACTCCCAAAGTCTTTTTTATGACCGCTTAAACAGGATAATCCCCGCCACGGCAATCAGCGCCCCGATGGCCTTCTGCCACTGAAACCCGGCTTTTTCCGTGCCAAGGAGGCCGAACAGCTCAATGCCGTAAGCCACCACAATCTGCGAAACCACGATAATTAACGCCGCCTGCGCCGGGCCAAGGCTGTCCATGCTGCGAATTACCGTATAGGTAATGAGTGCGCCCAGCACGCCGCCGATAAGCATGTACCGCGGCTCCACCTGCCAGAGGGCACTGATGGGCTGCCGCCCCTGGAAAAACCACATGACGACGCAGACAAAAAAGGCGGTCAGCTGCACCCAGCCTGCTGCCGTCCATATGCTGCTCTGCTTCGTTACCTCCGTGTTCATCACTCCCTGCACACTCATCAGTGCGCCGGAAAGCAGTGCAATAATGATTCCCATTTTTCCATTCTCCTTCCCAGGCCTGGGGTTGTCCCTGCGCCTTTGGGATTAGTTTGTGTGTAAAATGGGATTTTATTC
>JAGHER010000166.1 GCA_017889125.1 Lachnospiraceae bacterium | reverse complement strand
CTTTATGTGCTCTGACTTTCCGTATTGCCAGTATAGCACATCTTCCCCGGCATCTCAATGACATTATTCTATATAAATCCCCCTTGAATAACTTTCAATATCTCTCCGTTCGCCACTCCACAGGAAAATTTTCTCCGTCTAAATATTAGCAAATTTGCAAAAGTGAATCTACCACAAAAAAGCCGAAAACCTTGTAAAATCAAGGCTTCCGGCGATGCTCTCTGGCGTTCCCGAGGTGATTCGAACACCCGACCTACCGCTTAGGAGTATAGCATCCGGCTTCGCACAATGTTCATCCAATGACTTCCAATGATTCCTTGTTGCAAATAAGCTCACCTGGCGTATAGTCAAACTGCCTAAAAATCCTCAAAATGCCGCCTCATAACGGGGCGTCCGGAGGGTCAAATTAGCAGATTCTTAGCAAGAACCAATGTCGGGAACCTTTATGGCAACAGCATTTTCTACCGGGCATTGTAAATAATGCCGACACGATTTGGAGGTCATTTATGAGCACATCAGGTGAAAAAGGATTGCCGCAGAACAGGACTTATACCGTGGATGATATCGCCGCCATTCTTGGCATCGGCCGTACATCCGCATATAAGCTGGCAAAATCGGGAGCGTTCAAAATCATACGAATTGAAAACATGATCCGCATTTCCAGAAAGTCTTTTGAAGATTGGCTGGAGATGGAGGAACCAGACGAATTAGAGATGGAAACCGCAGAAACAGAGATTGCGGAGGAAGAAACTGAATAAGTCTGGAACAGCCGCAGGCGAAAACCTGCGGCTGTTCTGCGTTTCGGCGGATCAATTCCATGCCTTCTGCAAAAGGAAGTCCCGAATATTGCGGTGCTTGATCCCGTCCCGGCTCATGTCAAACTCATCCACTGTGACCACATACTTGGGGAAGTTGTCACGTACCCGGTCATAGACGCCAAACTCACGGGCTATGGTATTTTCCGAGGCCAGCAGATACGCTACCTGGATATACAGCTTATTACCCTGATCTTCACAAACGAAGTCGATCTCCTGGTCGCCGGCCTTGCCGACGGTCACGGTGTAGCCCCGGCGCAGAAGCTCCATGTAGACGATATTTTCCAAAACCAGGTTAATATCCTTCATGTTGCCGCCGAACACCGCTTCCCGGACGCCATGATCGGCTACATAGTATTTCTCATTGACCGTGAGAATTTTTTTACCCTGCAAGTCCTGCCGTTTCACCTGATAAAAGAGAAAAGCATCTGTGCAGGCTTTAATATAGCTCAATACGGTTTCCGGCGATACGGACCGCCCTTCACTTTTCAGATACTTGGAAATGGCCGTTGAGGAAAAGGTGGTTCCGATATTGGAGGTCACATAGGCAATGATCCGTTCCAGTAGGTCTACATCCCGGATGTTGTTGCGCTTGACAATATCTTTCAGCTCCACGGAGTTGAACAGGTCGCGCAGATATTGGCGGCTGGCTGTTTCCTCATAACGGAGGTTGCTCAAATAGGGCATCCCTCCCGCCGTCAGGTATTTGCTGAAACATTGGCGGGAATCTGCTTCCGGGTAGATGGTATGGTACAGCTCCATAAACTCCCCAAAGGAGAATGGGTAAATCACAAATTCCACATACCGTCCGGCCAGATAAGTGGCCAGCTCACCGGAGAGCAGCTTGGCATTGGAGCCGGTAATGTAAATATCGCAGTCCAGCTCCACCCGGAAGGAATTGATACATTTCTCCCAGGCCTTTACTTCCTGTATCTCGTCAAAGAAAAGATAGACTTTTCCCCCGATCTCCGAAGCCTGACGGATGATCTCATCATGGAGCGCCGTGGCCGTACAGAGGTGGGAATTGCTCATATTTTCAAAGTTGATAGAGATAAATTGGCCGCTGTCAATGCCGGACGCACATAGCTCCTCTTTAATCAGGTCCAGCATAACAGACTTCCCGCTGCGGCGGATGCCGGTCAGGACTTTTACAAGGTCGTTTCCGATAAAAGGACGGATTCGGCTCATATAGGTTTCTCGTTTAATCATAATCATCAGCCTCCCTTCTGGGACTACTGCCATCATATCACGGATATGATGGATTTTCAATAAGGCCGAGTATATTTTATCGGTTATAACCGCTAAAATTAAAATTTCGACATGTTTTGACAGATAAATCGAAAGGAGTTGAATAGATGAAGCTGAATGAGGCAGAAATGAGGATGGCGTATCAGATCGAGAGTACCAGCCAGAACGCCGCCCTGAATGAAATTTACATGACCTGGCGCTATGCACCCAGCCAGGCCACGAAAGACACAGCGGAAAGCTTTTTGAAAAAGCTGCGTCCTCTCTCGGACAGAGAGTGCATGGATCTGATCCGGGATGTGCAGAAGAATTATCGCTTGCCGGACAAGCCACACACCATCGGGGAGCTGCTGGCGCAGGCCCGGCAGAAATCCGGGGCGCAGAAGCTCTCTGGCCACGATATCATGGCCCTGGAGCGGTTTGACCCGGATACCCGACACATGATTGTCTTTGACGTCCTCTCCCATGAATCCTCTATGGGGTGGGAAATCCCCTGTTTTCCCTTCTGTGAGCGGCTTTTCCAGAGCCGCCCATATCTTTTCCCATGAAGGGAACAACAGAAGAAACGGAGGATCATTTTTCACGAAAATTAACACTTTTCAATCTATGAGGAAGGAGGTCATCGGTATGGCAGTTTTCCGTATCGAAAAGACCCGTGATTACACGGTCATGTCAAACCACCATCTGCGGAATCGGTCGCTGTCCCTGAAAGCAAAGGGGCTGCTCTCCCTGATGCTCTCTCTGCCGGAGGGCTGGGATTACACCACAAAGGGCCTTGCCCATATCTGCAAGGATGGTGTGGACAGCATTTGTGCTGGGGTGCTGGAGCTGGAGGAACAGGGCTATGTCATCCGGGAGCGCGTCCGCAATGCCAACGGGCAGCTTGGCGCCATTGAGTACACCATTCTGGAACAGCCCAGAACATCCGAACCTGAACGGGAAAATCCTGAACGGGAAAATCCTGGACGGGAAAATCCTGTTCAGGCAAATCCAGTCCTGGATAATCCTAAATTGGGAAAACCTGAACAGGGAAACCCCGCACAATTAGCAGAAATATTAGCAAATTTGCAAAAATGAACCTACCACAAAAAAGCCGAAAACCTTGTAAAATCAAGGCTTCCGGCAATGCTCTCTGGCGTCCGCGAGGTGATTCGAACACCCGACCTACCGCTTAGGAG
>JAGHER010000165.1 GCA_017889125.1 Lachnospiraceae bacterium | reverse complement strand
TCACTGCCAATTCCACCGCCCATACCGCAATGTCACTCCTGCGATCTGATCCAGCAGCTTCTGATTCACCTGACCGGATGTCAGGCGCCATCTCCAGTTCTTTCCTACTGTGGAAGGCACATTGATCCGGCTGCGGTTATCCAATCCCATGTAATCCTGGATAGGGATGATGCACATCCGGGCATTGCTTCGCATGGCGAGACTGATGAAGGGCAGGTACATGTTCTCATCGGGGGTATCGGGATTGCACAGGTATTCCCGGGCCATCTTCCGCTCCTCTGGATTGATGGAGTGGAACCACCCCTGGATGGTTTCGTTGTCATGGGTTCCGGTGTAAACTACGCTGTTTTCCGGGTAATTGTGGGGAAGGTAGTCGCTGGCGCAGCCGGAGTCCCGGGAGTCAAAGGCAAATTCCAGCACCTTCATGCCCGGATAGCCGCTGTCTCTCACCAGCTGCCGCACGGAATCCGTCACGTAGCCCAGATCCTCGGCGATAATGTCCTTCTGTCCTAAAGCCCGGGTTACCGCATGGAACAGCTCGATTCCCGGCCCCTGCTCCCAGTGGCCGTCCACCGCCGTCTCCGCGTCTGCAGGGATGGAGAAATACTGGTCGAAACCACGGAAATGATCGATGCGCACCACATCGTAAAGCTTATAGCAGTAGGCCAGGCGGCGGATCCACCAGGAGTATCCCTGCTGACGGTGATAATCCCAGCGGTAAAGGGGATTGCCCCACAGCTGGCCGGTGGCGGAAAATCCATCGGGCGGGCAGCCCGCCACAGCCAGCGGCCGGTTATCCGCATCCAGCTGGAACAGCTCCGGATTAGCCCAGGTGTCGGCGCTGTCCATGGCCACATAGATGGGGATATCACCGATGATGCGGATTCCCTGGCTGTTGGCATAAGCCTTAAGCTTCTCCCACTGGCGGATAAACAGATACTGGAGATATTCGTAAAACTCGATTTCGTAATACAGCTCCCGTTGATAGTATTCCATAGCGTTGGCCCAGCGCAGGCGGATATCCTCAGCCCATTCCGTCCAGGCCTTTCCCTCAAACCGGTCCTTCACTGCCACAAAAAGGGCATAGTCCCGAAGCCACCAGCTGTTTTCCTCCTTAAACCGGAGAAAGTCTTCGTTTTCCCACACGCGGCTGCGCTCGTAGGCCTTCCGCAGCAGGGGATAGCGGTTCTTGTAAAGCTTTGCGTAATCGATGATCCGCTTCGTCTTTCCAAAGTCCGCCTCATCGCATTCCTCCTGGGTCAGCACCCCTTCCTCCACCAGCTCATCCAGACTGATAAAATATGGATTTCCCGCAAAGGTGGAAAAGGACTGATAGGGAGAATCACCGTAACTGGTGGGGCCAAGGGGAAGAATCTGCCAGTAGGACTGGCCGGCCTCCTTCAGCTGATCCACAAAATCATACGCCTCTTTTGAAAAGCACCCGATCCCGTAAGGCGAAGGAAGGCTGAAAATCGGGAGCAGAATACCACTTTCTCGTCTCATATGCCATATCTCCTATTCTGATTTATTCTCATTTGTACAGGTGATTTTTGTTCCAGCAATGCTCGCTCCGGCGGCTCTTGCTCCGGCGGCTCTTGCTCTGTCACCTTCTGTTCCGGAAAAGGTCTCGCCCCTTCCCGTCTCCGCCAGAACCCCAAAATGATCCGACACCGGCGGATAAGCCGGGCAGCCAAAGCTTCCCTTTCCATTAAATACTGCCATAGAGCGGCGGATGGGATACGGGCGGCTGCACCAGATATAATCTATGCGCATGGCCGGGTCAGCCTGGGCCTCATCACGCCAGCCGTCACATGGCCGGCCTGCTTAGTCAGCTTCATGTCCTCGGTCACACCCAGCACCAGCACCGGGGTCACGGTGTTTACTTCCCGCTCCTTAAGGCCTGCAAGATCGACCTTCGCCAGGGTCTGGCCCTGCTTTACCCGGTCACCGGCCTTTACGCAGCACTGGAAGCACTCGCCCTTTAAGGCCACCGTCTCCAGTCCCACATGGATCATCAGCTCTACGCCCTCGTCAGTGCGCAGGCCGTAAGCGTAAAGGGTCTCCGCCACGGAAACTACCTCGCCATCCACCGGGCTTACCAGATTCCCATCCTCAGGAATGATGGCCAGGCCGTCTCCGATAATCTTCTGGGAAAAGACCGGATCGGGCACATCTTCCAGAGCAATAGCCTGCCCTGTAAAGGGCGCGGTGAGGGCAAGCACATTCTGTGTGCCTCTCTCTTCGTTTTTCATCTCATTTTCCTCCTTGTGTATATGCATCTTTTGCATATTTTGTTTGCATTGATTATGCAACCGCTTGCATTAACTATATCGAATTTCCCGGCAAATTACAAGTATAAATTTCCCTTGGTTTGTTCTTTCTCCCTTTTCCACAAATACGAAAGATCTATTTTGTGCATTTTTACGCACGTTTATGCAATCGTTTTACTAATATTGCAAAATAACATTGACAAGGAGGATTTCTCCATATAAACTGAAAACAGATTTCCGATTCCGGCAGATGTCTGCGCCGGACAAGAAGGCAAACGAATAAAAGAACCAACAGACAAAGCAAACCGACAAAAATAAAACAGATAAAAACAAACGGATAAAAACAAACAGATAAACCAAACAAAAACGAAAGGAGGCCTCTTTATGGCTGTAACCATCAAGGATGTGGCGGAGCTGGCCGGCGTATCTCCTTCCACCGTGTCCAGGACCTGCAAGGATCATCCATCCATCAGCCTTCAGACCAAGGAAAAGGTGCGCCTGGCCATGAAAAAGCTGGGCTATGAGCCAAATTTCCAGGCCAGCAGCCTGGCATCCCAGACATCCCGGATTATCGGGATTATCCTTCCCCCCTCCGAGAAGGAAATTTACGAAAATTCCTTTTACCTGGAAGCCATCCGCGGCATCATTCAGTACTGCAATGAGCACCAGTATATTAATACGGTAATTACGGGAAAAAATGAGGAAGAAATCCTGGATGTGATCCGCTCCGCCGTAAAGCGCGGCCAGGCCGACGGCTTTATCCTCCTGTATTCCTGGGAGGAGGACCCGGTGGCCGCCTATCTTATGGAAGAAGGCCTTCTGTACGTGCTGGTGGGAAAGGCATACCGAAATGCCAACCAGACCGTATATGTGGATAATGACAATATTCTGGCCGGGCGGGAGGCCGCCGAATACCTGATTAATCTGGGTCACCGGAAAATCGGCTGCATCCTGCCCGCCAACGGCCTCCTTTTCGCCGCCGACCGGAGGGCCGGCTATTTCCTGGCCCTTACCGAGCATCAGATTCCCATCTGCCAGGATTACTGCGTGGAGGCGGCCCTCTGCTCCAGGGACCAGGGAGAGCCCCTGCGGGCCCTTTTAGGCCGGGAGGACCGCCCCACCGCCGTAGTGGTCTGTGACGATATCCTATCCCTTGCCCTGGAGACGGTGTGCGCCGGGCTGGGAATTTCCATCCCGGAAGACCTTTCGGTGATCTCCTTTAATAACTCCGTCTTTGCCCGGCTCTCCTCCCCCCATTTAACCTCCGTGGACATCAATGCTTTCCAGCTGGGGATCGCCGCAGCCTCACAGATGCTGCGGCATATTGAGAATCCCGGCCTGCTGGCCACGAAGGTGATTGTGCCTCATCATATTATTGAGCGGGACAGCTGTCAGCCGCCTGGGGAACGCTGAACAAATCCGTGCACATCCACCGGAGGTCCTAAGGAAACGATGGTTTAATCAGCGTTTCCTTAGACGGCGCCCAGGGACTGCCCCCGACCTGATGCCGCCTCCAGGCGGTACAGCTGCCGCCGCTCCAGCATCACCAGCCCGATGCACAGAAGCAGCGCCACCCCGTCGCTTACCGGCTGGGCCGCGAAGATCCCATTGATTCCCCACAGCACAGGGAAAAGATAGATAAAAGGAATCAGGAACAAAATCTGCCGCAGGAAGGTAATTATAATAGAAGGAAGGGGTTTGGCCAGAGACTGGAAGAAGGTGGTCACCAGCATCACAAAGCCCAGGATCGGCGTAATGCAGAAATTTGTCCGCAGGCCAGGCACGCCGATCTCCAGCATTTCCTCCGTAGCGCCGAAAAGCAGAAGAATCTGTGCCGGGAAAACCATAACCAGAATCCAGATTATGCAGGTAACGCCTACGGATAATGCCGACGCCAGATAGAGGGCCCCCATTACCCGCCGGTACTTTCCTGCGCCGAAATTATTGCCCAGAATCGGCTGGATCCCCTGGCTGATGCCGCTGGCCGGCATAATCACAAAGGTCATGATGCTGGCCACCACAGCGTACACACTGATGGCCTCATCCCCGCCGTAGATTCCCAGCTGGCTGTTGTAAACCAGGCTGATTAAGCCCATAGCCACCTGGGAAATCCAGAAGGCAAAGCCGCAGGATACGATCTGCGAGGACAGCCGGAGATCAAAGCGGAAGGTCTCCCGCTCCAGCTCTACCTTCGTAAGCCCCTTTACCACCAGGAACACGCCGAACAATGCAGAAAGCACCTGGCCGATGACCGTGGCCCAGGCCGCTCCGGCCACACCCCAGCCCAGGAAAGCCACAAAGACCGCATCCAGGATGATATTGGTCACGGCACCGATGCCGGTGACGCACATGCCCAGCACCGGACGCCCGGATACCCGAACAAAATCGCAGAAAAGCTGGGTCAGTCCCTGGAAAAGACAGCCCAGGGCCACAATCCGGTAATATTCTATGGCATAGTCATAAGCCGTCTCCGTCACCCCGAAAACCTTAAGCAGGGGATCCGCAAAAATCAGCAGGAACACCGTCAGCAGAAGCTCAAACACAATAACCAGAATCAATGCATTTCCAAAGGAACGGTTCATGTTCTTCTGCTCCCCCTTGCCTGCAAACAGGCTGAAGAGGGAAGCGCCGCCGGCACTGCAGGTAAGGCCGAAGGCCATCATCATGTACGAAAGGGGAAAGCAGATCGACAGTCCCGCCAGGGCGGAGGTGCCGTTAAAATTCCCCACAAAGATCCTGTCCACGATATTGTAAATGGCGGTAATCAGCAGTGATACCGCTGCCGGAATCGAAAACTTCAGGATCATGGGAAAAAGCTTTCCCTTTGTAAAATCGCTTGCTTCACTCATCACATTTTCCTCTCTTTCCATTCTTTACATTTCCAATTTTTCATTTCCATTTCTTTCATGCAAAAAACGCGCCGTCAGGACCTGTGCAGCCGTTTTGTTTTGCATGCCGTCGCTTAGTTTCCTAAGTATTTGCCCAATAAGAATGGATAACTTGCCGCTGCATTTTCCTGAATCCTCCTCAGGCAAAATGCTTAATCCGCCAGGTTATCCATCATCT
>JAGHER010000164.1 GCA_017889125.1 Lachnospiraceae bacterium | reverse complement strand
TCTCCGTATTTAGTTCAGAGATCTCCTCCTTTAGCTGCTTCCCCATAGGCCCAGACAGCACAGTGTCTGCATCGGTTGCCAAAAAGTGATTTACAATCTTACTTTTTAAGATATAATCGCCAAGCTGCTCCGCCAAAGATGTTTTGGTAACCAGTTTGGTAAGCACCCTATCGGCAATTGCATCAAGCAACATCTGTGTGGTTACATCTTCCTCATCCCCCAGAATATTATAGGTATCCAATACCGGCATATTGGACGCTTTGAATGTTTCTCTTGTTATAATGCTTCCTGGTGTTACCGCTGCAACTACCTTACTTACACTGCCGATTAATACAAACAATGTAAATTCAGCAAATTTTAATCGATTTGAAGATCCATTTGCGTATATGTACACGGGATCGGTTGAAAGGTCCAGGTATCCATACAAAATCTCTCCTTCATCAGGATCATTCGCGAAAACTCCAACCTCAGTACACACGAATCCCTCGGGTACATCTGCACAGTTAACCTGCACTGTCACATATGCCATATTGTCCTGTACGCCATACTCGGCGATCTGCGCATCCATCTTGTATGCGTTCAGCCCAATCAACGCTTCTGGTGAATACCCTTCTGGTGGTGACCCAATTCCCACAGCGCCTCGTGTAAATTCCAGTTCTCCTTTTGCAGCTACCAATTTCGTAATCAGGGCCAGTCCCTTACTGACAACAAATGTCCCTGTTGCCTGGATTTCGTTCTCATTTGCCATCTATCTTCCCTCCGGATATGCAATCATTTTCGTATGGATATATACATTTCCCTGGATTTCGATTTTTGCTTTACCAGATCGAATTCCATTTATTTCCTGCGGCATGCAGATGTATTTTATGTACATTCCTGCCCCAGTGCCTGTAAATAGCGTTTTCTTTCCTACATATTTCTGAAGGAATTCATGAATTACTTTCAAATGCGCCGGGACATATTTTAAAATTTCTTCTTGCTGTTCCAATACCGGTGTCTGTGCATCGTAATAATAGCGGATCGTCAGGGTCAGATTCTCTGCATCCTCTATGATTTCACAGTTCCACCCAGTGATCTGTTTGATTTTCTTCTTCAGGTTTGGAATATTCATGACTACTTCACTCAGCAATATCATCCGTCCCTGCAGCTGATCTACAAATTCCAGAATCACATCCAGATATGCCTGCTCTGCCTGCAGAAGATCCTGCATCTGCGGAATCCGGATTTTGATTTCGGGAAGCATCTTGTCATCCAGAAGCATTTAACGTCAATCCTTTCAACGAAAAAAACTGATTGTAGGAAGCACTTAAGGATTCCTCCCCACTGTTTACCGTATAACCGACAATCTCCTTTACCCCTTCGATCGCACCAATGAGCATACCTATGCGATAATAGTTTAGACTGGTTTCACCCCGGCCTTCCAATGCAATTTCTGCTAGGTAAGCAGTTACCGCTTCCTGGGCCTGGGCTCGTATTGCCTCGATGCTGGCTGCCTCCTGCAGCTGGATCACACCATTGATGGTCACCTCTATTGCCTCCGCAGCGTTAATTACTGGCTTAGCCCCTACAGGGTGCTGTGTTTCTACATATGTTTTCACCAATTCCACAACATCTTCTGTTGGCGCTCCTGCAGACGGTGAAATGAGTGCCAGATACACAATTCCTGAACCATCCCGTACTCCATGGGCCCTGGCATTTCCAATGACCCGGTTTCCTTCAGCATCTTCTACCTGCTTTGCCCAGAAAACATAATGGTTTTCATTTCCAGAAGTTACCACTTCGTCAGTGCGCCGTTCCATTTCATCCCACAACGGCTGAATCAGCATACTGTTATACCGTGCCAATTCCTCAGCCACAGCCTGGAGATTGTCCATACTAAAGCTTCCTTCAATCCGTGTATCTTCATTTTTTAATCCAGCTTTTAGTCTAGCCAAGATATCTACTGCCTCGAAATCCAACTCTGCCATTTTTGCCACCGCCTTCCCTCATCCCTCTATATTGGTGCATCAAACTGATAGCTATTCTGATCTGGACCGTATATGGTTGTACAGTTAAAGGATACGCTGACCTTATCCCGCTGCAGAGAAAACTCAAAATTTGAGAGAGATTCGATGTATGGGTTGCACATTAAGGTTTCTGTGATATAGCGTTCCAGTTCCATCTGTACAATCTCATCCCCCATAGACTGCCCAAGCAGCTGTGCCTCAATTTCACTCCCATAAGCTGCATCATATGCAGTATACCGATATCGGGCCGTTCCCAACGCAAAATAAATCCAGATCCGGATGGCCTCATTTCCTTCAACCAGATAGGTTTTCCCGCTGGAATCCAGCTTCAGGCACCGGTTCTCAAAGTCATATGCGTACTCCCGAAACATAGGGAGCTCCTGAGATGCAGATTTCACTGATGCTGTATTAATGAAAGGAAATACACTCATATCACACCACCTTACAAATTACATATAGAGATGTTCCGATCTGGGCCGTCAGTACAGTGTCCCCGGATTCTAATATGCATTGCGGGTTTCTGAATACATTGTGTGAAAATAGCTCCCCACCAATCCTGACTGCTGTCGGTGACACATATTCCGCAATGATCATTGTCCCATTTCCAACAGTGTTCTGTCCTTTGATTCTTTTCGCCAATTTCCCTACATATTCATCCATGCATCCATCCCTTTCTATGACTTGGCTTCCGGCTTATCAATCTCAATTTCATCCATAAGGTTCTGGAATGCGAGTGTCAGACTCATCGTGGCTTCCCCGTTAGCATACTGATGGCTGTCGGCTTCAATAAAAAAACGGCCATATAGACCGGTTTCCGACTCCTGGACAATTACTGCATAGCCTGCCATCGCCCGAACATCATCCGTGATCCCAGTTACGGTAGCACTAGGGTCGCTGCCATGGAGCATATTCTTTGCTTCTGCTGCTGCATCCTTCCCCTCTTCCTGCTCCAGGATTTTCTGGATGGTTCCATAAGACACTTGGCTTTCTGCGTCTTCCACAGTCCCGACAACAGCCCCCTTTTTATTGGTGATTAACACCTTGTTAACCAGGTTTTGAAGTGTTGTTTTATAGGATGCGTCAGACAAGTTCGCATCCCCTGTCAAAATCGCACCACTGTCCTGGCCTTTTTCGATTACCGATACCTGGTTGACATTTTCCATCACCAGCATGTACGCCTTTCCATTCTGACGGGCTGCCGCAGTATAGGATGACTGAATGATCTGATAACCAGTCTTTTTCACACACGGATTACTGATGACCAGCCCTGTAGCTGCCATCGTGCCGGCAGTAATTCCCAATGTGCTGCACACATCTCGCGCAATATCCTCTGGTGTTCCGTGATAATCCTTTGTCAGCTCTGACCCATTCACATAGAATAGAAGGTCATAGGCAACATAGCGGATCAGATTGCTTCCAGCATTCCGCTCGATATCAAAAATGAGACCTCCAAACAACAATTTCCCATCATCTGCCTGGAGGAGTACCTGATCCCCTTCATTGATCGTAACCTGCGGGAAATTGGAATCTGCCACGTTTTGTGCAATCGTAAATTCCAGTTTCCTAGAAACTTGCTCTGAATCACCGCTCCAGGTAATGGTTTCGATCAATTCGCCTATATCTTTGTCCCCAACCAGAATTGTCATCTTATCCTCCAAATTTTTATAGCTGTTCCCACTTATGGGATTGTTAAGACTGTTCCTGGATAGATCCACCAGCCATTATTGCTGCTGCTTTTGCCATGCTGTTGTGCTGCAGCTTCAATTGCTGCGCTGTTTGCGGCGTAAATGCTTGCACTCTGTGCTCCATTTCCATAGTATTTTTTCGCAATCCCCCAAAGGGTATCCCCGCTGCCTATGGTATGGGTCTTTGCTGGAACCGACTCATCTGGCCGCTGTTTCAGTCCATTATCCCGCACCTGAAGGGGGATGGCTACTGTAGGCACGGTCAATGTCCGGTATTCTGACAGTTCCAGCGTATAATACAGGTCATCGCTGCCTTCCTTTATGGTGAAGCTGCACTGGTCAACCAGCATTGCCAGGTTAATCCCCATATCTGTGATAATCAGCCGTTTACTTTCCTTATTCTCTTTCCAGCTTTCGATTTTGGCTTTGTACCGTTTAGGCGTCATATCTGCATAACGATAAAACGGAGACTTTTTCCCTGGAAAAAAGGAGGAGATGGTCGCGGAAGCAATATCCCGGTTTCCTGCCATGATAATTCCGCCCATATTTAACAAGGTCATTCGCTTGTTCAGCTGCGGCATCACAATCTCCAGTTCGGCTGGATTAATCGGCAGTATAATGTCCCCAAGCTTTACTTTTCGGCTCTTTCCCATGATTCTCCTCCCTTTTCGGTTTATGCAGTATTGTCTAAAGCTTCCAAAATCTTTTTGGCTGTGCGTTCCGCAATATCATCCACATCCTGATCACTCCGCACTGTTACCTGATCCGCAATCTTATTGATCTGGATGACCACACTTCGCCCGCCTGCCTGTCCAGCTCCAGCTAACCCGAGACCTAAATTACCTTGGGTACGTATATTCGCTGATGCAGGACGTGCAGGAAACGGAAGGATGTTATCCCGTTCATTCCGTATCGCCCAAGCAACGCTCTCTTTCCGCGGCAGGATTCGGGTTCCCCTAGGCAGATCAATCAATTCCGGACCCTGTTCTCCAACCCACGTGGGACCGCCACGCCAGTTATTGTCACCTCTGGCATTTTTCCCAGGTTTCTTTTCTTTTCCGCCCGTTCCAGAATTGCTGCTTCCGCTGCCAGTAATCAGATTCTTCACCTTAGACCAGGCACTAGACAACATTTCTGCGCCTTTTCCAATTGCGCCAAAAATAGGTTCCAGTACATTCCAGACGCCCTGTATCGTATCCCGAACCGTAGGCCATACTGCCTCTACTACATCCAGAACAAGATCGAACGTAGTAACCATGATATCCAGCACCGGGGAGATTACGCCCCAGGCAGTGGAGAGGACAGTACTGATTGCCGGAGCTGCCGTGGATATTACTTCCTGGATAAAGCCCATCCGTTCCCCCACCAGTCCGACTACCGTATTCACTTTTTGGCCAATGGAACCAAAAATCGTGTTAAATACTGGGGCCAATGTAGTCACTGCTGTTCCTATGCCCGTTACCAAGCCTGATATAATGGGTGCAGCTGCAGAAATGAATCCGCTGATATTGGACATCGCAGTCTGGATAACCGGCAAAACGGCCGGTACTGTAGTCTGCACAGTGGTAACCATGCTGGAAAGTACCGGGACACTAGCTCCGACCGCCTGGCGGACTGCGGTAGCTGTACTGGATCCAAATGCGGACAGCTGCGGTTTTAATGCCGCAAAACCCGAACCTATATTTCCCAGCCCGGCAACCAGCTGCCTGGCTGGTTCCTGCATAAAAGAGGGGAGGGCATTGATAACTCCGTCCTTAATCCCCTGCACAACTTCCTGACCGGCAGCCTTAAATCTTGGGCCGCCGCTTCGGATCGCCGTAACCACTGCCCCGGGAAGGGCTGAAGCGACACGCCCCAGCATCGGTACAGCATTTCCAAGCAGAAAAGTCGAAGTTGTGTTCAACAGTTCTGATACCGATCCTGTCACATCACCGCCTACTGCCATGTTCCCAAGCAGGTTCTTCCAGGCGGATTTCATAGATGTGAATGATCCGCTGAAGGTCTCGCTGGCTTCTTTAGCCGTAGTTCCGGTGACGCCCAGGTTTTCCTGAATCGCATGAATAGCATTGTACACATCGGACAAATTGTCTATGTCATACTTAACACCGGTAAGCTTTTGGGCATCGTCAAGAAGACGCTCCATCTCTTCCTTGGTGCCGCCATATCCCAGCTTCAGGTTATCCAGCATGGTATAATTCTGCTTGGCAAAACCTTGGTACGCATTTTGTATTGATCCAATCTCTGTGCCAAATTTGTTGGCATTATCTGCCATGTCCACCATGGCCATGTCAGCAACACTGGCCGCCTTAGCCGTATCATTCTTTAAGCTGCTGATTAAGGACGCAGAAAAACTGGTTACCTGCTCCATATATTCATTGGCAGACAATCCGGCGGTCTTAAATGCGGCATCTGCATTGGCCTTTACTACGCCGGCATCATCCTTAAACAGAGTCTCTACGCCGCCTATGCTTTGTTCAAGCTTAGCCCCTTGGCTGACAGCACCGCCAATTACCGCAGTAGAAGCTACGGACACCGCCGCCGTAACCGGGATTACCACAGAGGTTCCCAGGCTCTTTAATTTCCCACTGATGGATGACAAACCTGCAGCAGTTGCATCCTTCAGCCGCACAATGGGAGTAACGGCTATTTTCCCAACCGCCTTCAGCCCGCTGGTAACCTTGCTTATCGTTTTGGTAGCGGCATCTTTCACCCGAATCACTGGCAATATGGCCATTTTTCCTGCCGCCTTCAGCCCGCCGGTAACCTTGCTTATCGTTTTGGTGGCAGCATCCTTTACTCGGATTGCAGGTGATACGACTATTTTTCCTGCCGTCTTCAGCCCGCCGGTGATCTTGCTTATGGTACTGGTAGCAGTATCTTTCACTCGGATTACGGGTGACACACTTGTCTTTTCTGCTGCTTTCATTTGGCTGGCCACTTTTTTCACCGTACCAGTAGCGGCATCCTTTGCCTGAATTACCGGCGATGCAGTTGTATTCCCGACCTGCTGTATTGTCTTAGTCAGAGCAGCTGCTTTTCCGGCAGCTGTCCCAGTGTCCAGCTTTGCTTTATAGGTTTTTCCCCAGGTACGGTTCAGTTCCTTCCCTGTGGCAGTTACATCCTTACGAAATGATGTTTGCTCCTTCTGAAGATTTTTCAAGACACCGATTGCCCGGTCGGTTATCGTAATGCTGCCTACAACGCTCATTAATTTCCTCCCTTCAGGGCAGCGATCCACTCATTCTGCTCTTCAAGCGTTTTTAACATCGAGGCATAATAAAAGAGCCTTTCTTCCAGACTCAATCCTAATAAATACTCGATAGTAAACCCTTTTTCGATATAATAATGAAGGAAGTAACTTTCCCCGTCCTGATCTATGAGTTTTTTAAGTCTTTGACTACGGTTACCCGCTTGTTTGATGACACGCCAGACAGCTCCATGATACGTTTTGCGATATCGCGAATTTCCGAAATATTGAATATGTCTACAACATCCATATATTCCTCAATTTCGCCTTGGTCTTTTAACTGTTTTGCCACTTCGCGGAGGTCTGGCTCCACTACAGCGATATAGACTGAATATTTATCTGCGCGGTTAGGATCCCCATCATCCTCTACCGTCATGCATTCCGCAACCTCACCATACATCAGTGAACGGATTTTAATCTTTTCATTCAGGCTCGGCACGTACAGTGTCTGATATTGCGTCTTCTTTTTTTCCTCCAGGCGTTTCATCGCCTTTTGGGCAAACATTCGGAACACATCCTGCTTATTCTTTTCATCCATCTATATATCCTCCTAGCTTGCTTTGATTTCATCCAGGTTTGTCAGGTCAGAGGGAGTGAACCCAATTGACACCTCTTCCTCGACGATCCCGCCCTTTTCCCAATTGACCACGGGAAGTTCATTGTGCCACACATTGTCCACAGACCACCGTTCGATCTGGCCATTTACTGCATCCGGATCCTGAAGCTTTGCGATAATCTGGACTCGGACATCCGAGCCCTTCTTCCATTTCTCCAGAACCGCCTTTGCCCGCGTGTATACTTTTTTTACCACATAGGACCCTTCCCCTTTAAGGCCAGTGATCTTACTGTCAACATCTAATCCAATCTGGACATCCTCACGGTTTGCTGTCACTTTAAGCTCGATCTTTGATACCTCAAAAATCTTCTCCCCGTCAACCCACACTTCCGCATAGGTCCCGCTTAAAATTCTATTTCCACGAATAGTCAATATAATAAGCCTCCTTTACATATTTGCCGCCATATCCAGATCTTCCATCGCATCCAGAAACTTAATGTTTGACTTTACAAACAGGCGCGACCCGGTATTTGCCGTCAGGATCTCTGTCTCCGACATCTGGGATACATCGGTGCCCTTCTCCATCAGGTATTGCTTTTGGCCATCCAGGTCAATCTCCGCCGTATTTTCATAACTCGCGTCCAGCACCGTCCCCAGAAGTCCCGTATGGTAGGCACGCACAGCAGCAACGAATAACTGCTTGTTGTCATACCCATTGTTGTATTTACCCACATAGCTGTCTGTAAACGTGGTCAGGATATCGTCCCGGTACAGATCCATCCCTTCGGTGATCTTAATTTTGCGGACATCTTCTGTTTTTTCAGTGGTAAACGTCGTCAGGCTGTTAACGCCGCGCCCGATTTTATACTTTTCTCCGTCGTATACGATAACCAGCTCTCCATTATCAATGCGGTCGTCCGGATCTGACGGGCAGTCTGCGGAAAGAATATCTGACAGCACATAATACGTACTTGACCTGACCAATGACAGCCCAGCCAATACACCAGCAATCCTTGCACAGTATTCTTTTGCTGTATAGGTCTTTCCTGTAATGGATGACTCAATATTTTCTGTCGTCAGGTTAATGATCCCTTCATGGTCGCTTGCGCTGGATGACAGGACAGCTTTAAAGGTTTTATGATATTCGTCCCGCATTTCCTTAATCCAGGCTGCCAATATGGTTTTGTCATCATCTGAAATTTCTGGATAGCATCCATAATTCCATCTCAGATACTTCAATTCCTTCAGCGCTGCTGAAATATTCGCCGATGTGGTAGATTCCCGTAAAGCAATTACCTGAGATGGTGCACCCTCGAAAACCAGCTTCAGATACTCGTAATTTGTTTCCGTCCAATTCTCGAAATCAATATCCGTGATACTTCCATATACGGACAATCGTTTCCCTGTTTCCGTATCATCTTTCAAGATAATAAGCACGATCCCACGTGCACTTCGCACAATTGCAGATGCCGCAAGGCCTTTGAATACCATGTTTAATACCGGTAATCCTAATTCTGCCATATGCTCACTCCTTTTCAATTTATTATCAGTTCAATTTCACCCATCAACGGAGATTCTTCCTCTTCGTCAGATACCAAAAAGGTAAGCGGGAAAGTAAGATGCAGCATCCTGCCGCTTATACTGGCATTAAGCCGCTGTACCGTAATAGCCCGACGTTCACCGCCGTAGTCAAACCGAAATACTGGCCGAAGCACCGCATCCAGTGCAATAGCCTTTTCCCCATACTGACGCACAGATTCTTCTGGCTCATAATAATCAATAGATACGGTCAGAGCAACCTCCGTCTCATACATGCCTTCCGTCTTAAATGATGTGGGGATCACCTCAACATAATACCAGCGCTGGTCTAAGCCCTGCTTTTCCATATCCTCCAGCATTTCTGTCCGCATGATTTCTTCCGTAAATACCTCGGTTTCCGGGTCATTGGCTTTTAAGAGTCCAATCGCCGCATCCTTAATGATCTGTAAAATATTCTGATCCATACTGCCTCCTAGACAAGGTCATGGGTATTTAAAAACTGGTTAAGCCACTCCCTAAGGTATCCGGGAAGCACCGCCTGCAGTTCCTGCAGGGACAATTCCATCATATGGACACCTTTTACCGTCTCTGCCTTAAGGCGCTTGCCGATCGCCGGCACATACTGGCCAACCTTCTGGCGGTGCCCCCACTCCACAGCCTCCGCATACTCCACATTGTTATACACCTCAATGATGTAATCATCCCCCCGCTTACGGATGTCCCCTACCATCCAGGCGTTCTTAAGCCGACCAGTTTTTTTTGGCGTCTTCTCTTTTACCTTCCCCTGCAGCTCCGTAGCCACCTGGATAACCATCTTCCGGAACTCTTCCGGGTATTGTTCCTCCACCGCCCGGGCCAGGGCCTGCTCCCATTCATCCAACCCGTCCATCCGGTACTCTGTCCCAGCCATCAGACACGCTCCTTATCCAGCACTAACGGCACCTGGTTGTGGCTGGGCTGGCGTTCGGCATTGCCTGCCACGGCACGGGTAACCTTACCCCTGCAGGTAATTTCCAGGTAATCATTGGGTTCGATTTCCACTTCTGGCCGTACAAATAGGGAATACTGCGTTGGGATACTGGCAGTCGGCATCTCCCGGTTAATCTCCCCGCCGGTGTGGGTGGAGAGGGCACAGGGTATATCCTCATACACTTTCTGCCCCTCATCCCGCTTTTTAAATACGGTTTCACCATTTGATAACTGGCTTTTAACTGGCCGGTAAACGGTTACCCGGTCATAATACGTCATTGCCAGGATATCGGCTTCTCTCATCAATTTTCCCTCCTTGGCAGGTTCATCTTTTTGAACCGGCGGATCTGCGGCTCATAATCGGTCATCAGGCGGGATGCCGCCTGGGAGATAGAAGAATCATCCCGGTAGGATATGGACGTATCCCCGCGGGTCACGGATGCTACCGTACCGGTCCCGCCTTCTGCCTGCCCCAGAGTCTCCCGGAGCATATCCTCGGCCATCTGGGCAATCACCGGCTCCAAGGGTTTAGGGATATCCTCCCGGTTGCAGCGGATCAGGATAGCATTCCCAATCCGCTTCACGCACCGCTCCACCTCAGCCTGCCGCAACTCATCCAGTTTCAAGGAAGCCATAACCTCCCCGGTAATCCATGCAGCCTGTTCACTTGTCACTTGGATCCCTCCTCATCACGTAGACTCCTCAGCGGGTTTAGCCTGCTTGAAATTCGCCCTGCAGGTTTTGAGTTTTTCTTTTGTCACCCACAGGTCATGGTAGCGCCGGTAATCCCAGCCCCACGCCCGGGCTTTCTGGTTTGTCTCTGGGTCGAAAATCCGCATCTTATCCGTTTTCGATACGGCAATAGGGGCATTCTGGGGCGTAATCAGCCAGTTGATATCAATGGCGTCGGAGGCAGCAGCAAACCCGCCCTGTTTCTGGCCCTCGGTTTTCCCGTCACGGAAGGTATATTTCGATTTCATCCGGGCTGACGGTACAGCGCGCAGCGGGATCCCGTTTAAGGACTTAACTTTGACAGTGACATCCCCCTGGTTAAAATCCGTTACATCGAGGCGCCTCGACAGCTTGTCCGAATTATTGAGGATATTTAATACCATTGCGGAAATGGACACAATAAGCGGCACGCTTTCCCCCACAATGTCCTGCACGGCAGCGATATCCTCCAGCAGCGTTTTCAGGATCGTGCTTTCCGCCGGGGTATAGCTGTACACAGCCTGGTTTGTCCCTTCCATGCATTTCTGGGCAATCGTGCTATACCGGTAAGCATCAATTTCCGGCACAACATGCACCCGCTGGAATTCGCCCATCAGGCTCGCTGCTGCCAGGACAAATCCCGTTTCATCCACATCATTCTCATCAATCTGGAACGCACGGCCGCGGTCCTGGGTCATTGCCATGGTCTGCCAGGAAAGGTCTACAGCTCCGAGAATAAACCCATTGGCCCGGTCATAATCAGCAAGGCCATCCATAACCACATTGGGGATCTTGACCTCATTCCCGCCGCGGTATTTGACCAGATCTTTATTGACTTCCATCCAGCCGGAGGTTGCCTCGGCCACGGCCGCTTTGTCCAGTTCCCGCTGTAAAATCTCTGCATATTCAATCGTATTTGCCATCTTAGAATCCTCCTCTGATCCGTTTCTGAATTTCTGCACTGATCATGCCATCCGTCAGGTTCGCCGCGCTGCCCATCCCCTTTGGGGTGGCTCCCTTTAAGGCTTCTTTGATCCCAGCCTCCAGATCCTTCTTGTACATGTTCCCGAAATCCTCCAGGCTGGCTTCCATTTTGCTTTCATCTGTATAGTCCAGGTATTTTGCCAGGCTGGCCGGAAGTTTCTTTTCCTCCAGTTTGGCGGCGGCCTTCTGTTCCAGTTCCATGCGGTTTAATTTCGCCTTCAGCTCTTCATTCTGCTTCTTCATCGCTTCCTGGTCTTCTGCAGCACGCTGTTCCGGCGTAAGCTTTGCCCGCCGCCTTTCTTCTGCCTGCTGGGCCGCAATTTCTTCTTTCGCGGCCTTTACGGCCGCATCCAGGTCGGCCTGGGTATAGGTTTTTTCCGTCGTACCCGCTTCCGGATCCTTTCCTTTTGTTTTTGCGGTCCCGGCATCCGGTTCTCCGGAGCCTGGCGTTTCCTTCTTTCCGGCTTCATTTTCATCCTTTGCGTTACCCTCCTTGAATCCAAGGATCTCTTTGATTTTCCCCAGCAGCCCGCTTTCCGTCTGTTCTGCAGTATTTTCTGCTCCCTGTCCGGTTCCTTCTGCTGGATCTGTGGTTTTCGTCATTTCTTCCATATGCTTCTCCTTATCCTTCCTGTCCATCAAGCCAGGACTTCGTCATCTTACGCCATAAGACCGGTACATCTGCCAATGTCATCAGGCCGGCCTGAATCTTCCTTCCGTAATACATGCCCATCATTCCACCTCCCCGGCCTGTTCTGCCAGGCTGCTGGTCACTGCGGCAATATCACCGATGGCTCCATCATGGATAGCCACAGCTTCCGTATTGGCGGCTACCTGCTCTGCCAGACGCTCCATTTCCGTCTTTTCCCGGATTCCCCAGGCTGCCTCTAATGCTCCGTCTGCCAGGATGTTCACAGTCAGGGCGGGATTCCCGATGGTCAGGTCTGCAAAGCTTCCGCTCACCGTATCGCCGTCTTTTACCGCCACTGCAGATAAATTCTCCGCAGTCAGTTTGTCCCAGGCTGCATTAAGCGCTTCCCGTCCGGCATACCTGACCCGGATCTGGCCCAGGCTGCTCCCTGCCTCCAGGACAAACTCTGTGCCATCCTTTAATACCAACTTGCTGTTTTCCATCATATACTCCTTTCGAAATATGGTTTTTTCCAATAAAATAAGCCCCACATCCGGGACTTATGGAAATCAGGCTTATTCATCTGGTTCGATATAATATGGGCATCTGGTTTTTCCTTTCCAGATCCCGTTGGGGATGCCCATCTTATAAGACAGGCAGCGATGAAGATTTTCGCTTCCTCCCTCATCACAGGGGGTAAGGTCCATATCAATAAATTCATCGTAGTACAGGCAATCCTGGCAGTTTTTATGCTTCATAGGTCTTTAACTCCTCAATCAGGTTCTTGATGTAGTCCGGCAGCGGTTCCCCATTCTCATACATAACGACAGCTTCCGCCGCAAACTCCCGTTCATTCGCTGATGCACGGTGGGAAATCTGATAGACTGTCCCATCCTGCATGGCCCTATTATAGCATTCCTTCAGCTTCCTGTCAGCTTTCATCCCACGGTCATTTAAGATTATGTGCATCATTTCATGCTGAATAGCACACGCAATTTCCTTTCCCTGGTACAACACGTTTCCGCGGGCATATTTTTTCAGTTCCAGCATTTCGCCGTACTGTTCACGCAGACGGCTGGATGCCGCCTGGGCCATCTTCGCCCGAATCTGGCCTAATGTATATTCCATGCGCTTCTGCCAGTTCTGCACAGCGCCGCTGTAGAAATAACCAGGATCATTTAACAGTCGATCGGAAAGGCGCAGGGTCTTCCCGCGGGCCGATGCAAGCTTATTCGGCTCATTCTCCCATTCAAATACCTCAATCCCATCCAGCTTCCCGATCGGCGTCTTTTTTAGCTGCCGTCCAATTTCCGCAGCTGCCTTCCGATAGTTCCCTAAATCCACAGCACCGGCGACCTTGACCTTCGACGCATACGGCTTCAGCATATCTGCTGCAGCCCGCCTCTCCCGGAGGCTGGAAAAAATCCCTTTCTTTTTCCCTTCTGGAACCTGGTCCACCGAATCTGCCTCTTCCATATACCGGCGTTTCCATTCTTCAAACTTGGGGTTATCCGTTAAGGGACTCCCATCGCGTTCCTTGAATACTGGGATGGTGTAGGCTGCCACGGTGGTACATTTGCAGTTGGGATGGATCGGCGGCAGGTTTTCCCCTGCCTTTGCATCATCCACGGAAAACTCCTGCCCGTTTAACCGTGCGCAGATCTCGCACCCTCCTCCCAGGAAACGGTACTTTTCCACACCGGCTTCCCGATAAGCAAGGATCTGGCCCTGGTTCGCAAAATAGCTGGCCTCCGTCCGCACCAGGCGGGCTGCAGCATAATGGCCTTTTCCCATGACGGCGTTAATCTCCCTGGCCATCTTGTCCACGCTTGCTCCGGCCATAAACCCCAGGGTCAGTTCTCGCCTGGCAAGTGATGCCAACTTATCCGTATCTCCCCAAAGCGATTCCGAATAATTCTTTCCGCTCCAGGGATAACTTAACATCTGTTTTAACAGTTTTTCATCGATTTTGGCCATATTCCAGGCCACGCCGCCGATAGTCTGGATGTCATACAGCTTCCGCTCATAATTGGTTTCCACCAATCCCGACAGAAGGCTGGTCAACTCTGTTTCTGAACAGCCAGCAAGGGTAATCATATTCCGGTAGATATTGGATAACAGCTGCTCCTTTCGGCTCACCTGGGATTTTGCTGCCAGCGTGTTTAACTCCAGGAGCACCTTCGATCCATTCCCCTGCCCATGGATATCTTCCAAATAACTCTCCAGGGATTTTTTCCAAACAGTGAACTCCCTCCCTGTAAGGTATGCAGATGCCTCCGCCTCGGTCAGCTGGTTATCTTTGGCGTACCGGCTGTAAAATGAACGGATTTCATTTTCCAGAGAATTGGCACATTCATCGTACAGCATCATCAGTTCCGCTTCACAGCCATCTGATTGGACGGCATTTTGCAGGACCTGCTCTTTGGCCGCCTCGATCCAGGCATTCCGTTCCCGCTGGTTCATGAGGTATCATCCCCCTCCGGCAGCTGCCTTAATGCCTCGCCGGGTTTCTGCGCGGCCTCCTCATCCTGGATCTGGAAAGCCTTGGCCAGGTTCTGATATGTGCCAAAGGATTCCGTATCCCGGTTTTTCTCCTCCTCCAGCTTATCAATTTCCTCCTGTGGGTTATCCACGAAGGGGAGGAGCTGAAGCAGTGTTTCCTTAGAGAGCATGCTGGACAGGTTCCCAATGATCTGGGACTGCTCCAGGATGTTCTGGGGTTTATTCCGCCGAAACTGCATATCAATATCCCGGTAGTCAAACTGGTGGCCCTGCAGGTTCAGCATATGGGTAATCAGTTCAATCCGCCGTTGCAGTGCCCGCTTAAACTTCCGTTCCTTGATGGCACAAACCTGCTCCAATCCCCAAAGCTTATAGGACACAGCTACACCGGACAGGTTCCCGCCGAATGCCTCGTCGGTCATGTTGGGCACATTGGATCCAAGGTGAATATCTTCCCGGAGCCGGTTCTTATAGTTTTCTAACGCCGTATCATCTACCGTTTTAAGAAGCCAGCCTACATCCCCGCCGTCCTCCAGAATGATCGCCCGCTGCCGCTTCATCTCCGCCACATCTTCTGGGCTGACATCGCCCATTTTCAGGATCTTTAAGATGGCGTCATCATTGTACTGGAAGTAGTTGGCCGTATTGGACTGTACTCGGTTGTAGGCATCAATTTCGGATATCACACCCTCAAAATCCCCGATCCGTTCACGGTTGTTGATGTATTCCACAAACGGGACATCATTCCAGTAGTGTTCCTTCCAGCCAGTTACCTCCAGGGTTCCTCCATTAAAGGAGCGCAGGAACACAACCTGCGTATACGTCCAGAATTCTACGGTAAGGATTACGTTCCCGTCCTTATCCATGGCCCGGATCAACCGCAGCGCAGCCAAGGGGGAGGTAAACTCACTTTCCGTTTCGTAAAACAGGATCAGGTTCTCCGGAAATACCAGGCCAAAGCGGATTTTCCCTTCCTCATCCAGATAGACCATCTCAAAGCAGTCGCCTTTTATGCTGCTCTGTTTTCCCAGTTCGGTATTGTGGTCCTGTTCATCGTTGTAATCAAAAATATCCTGAAGGATGTTTAAGTATTCCTCATTTTCGGAGCTGTAGACCACCGGCTGCCCCAAAAAGTAACCCACAACCGTATCGGTGATGTAACGGGCCATGTTGTTGACAATCCGGTTATCCCCGCCGGTTTTATCCGTACGCTCCGAATGGAGGATATCATGGTCGCCCACGTAATACCGCTCCAATTTCCGGTATTTCAATTGGTAACCTTGTTTTACCACAATTTCCCGGATGTCCTCCACAGTCAGAGACTGGATGGACGTCCGGTCCATGTAGACAATCATATGCATCCCTCCTTTATCCGATCAGGCTGTCCCGCGGGATTACCCGGAACTTCTTTACTTTCTTTGCCAGGGTCCGGCAGCCTTCCAAAGCATCCGGGCCGTCGTCATGGGCACCCATGGGGAACTGCAGCAGCTGTTCAAGCAGCCGCTTATGCCGGCGGGAGAATTTGATATACTTGTTCTTCACATCCGGCTGCATGGTCTGGATCCGCAGGGTCTTGTCGGTAGTCTGCGGGACCTCCTCCACAGGAAGGTACAGCCCGGCCTGTGCGCTGGCTTTCACCAGTTCCTCCTTAAGGAACCACTGGAACTGTACAGTTTCGCAGCCAAATTTCTTATAGCCCCGGCCAAAATCCCGTCTAAGCCGCCGCTCCTTCTCCAGGATATCCGCAATGATCCGGTCCGGATGCCGGCGCTCGATGTCTGCGTCATACACATACATATACCCGGTAACCTTATGCTTAGCCAACGTGATAACCGCGGAGAAATCGCTGTGCTTAGTTTTTCCAAGGGACGGGTCCACAAACCCAAAAAAGACGAAATTCTTATCCTTAAAGTCGATTTCCGCCTCATTGTAGTAATCCAGCCATTCCTCTTGAAACAGGCAATCATCCGGATTGATGGGTTCGTTCTGCTCTTCCGAATTGAATGCCGCCTCGCCTTCATCTACCCGCATCACCATCAGGTCATAATAAGACAGTTTTTCTTCCCAGAGGACTTCCGTCCCCTGGAGCATTGCTTCACGGTTCTCTTCAAAGAACGCTTTCGCCTCCTCCTGGTGCGCATCATTGGAAAGGTCGGTGTAGATATCTTCCCATTGCTTCCACAGGTCATCTGCATCAGAGAAGGAGAGGACTGCCTTGTATTTAATGGACTTGTATCCGGGATTAGCCAGGGTCTTGGCTAGCAGGCTGTCATAGTGCAGCAGGGTTCCGATGTAGATGATGTCCGTATAATCGTCACCGGCTTTACTTACCGCTTTGTTAAACCAGTTGGACAGCTTGGCCCGCTGCTCTGGTGTCCGCACATTCTCATCATTTTCGATATCATCTAATACCAAAAGGTCCGGCCGCCAGTTCCGGTGCTTCCTGCCGCGGATCTTCTTTCCGGAGCCAATGGCCTCCACCTTGATATTGGTCGTCGTTAAGATAACGTTATTCCGCCAGACTTTGCCCTGGAGATTCCCAAAATCTTCCCGGATCAGGCCGTTCTCCTCAAACTCCACCCGGATATTCTCCAGGAAGCCTTCCGCTTGGTCGGAGCTGTCAGAAAGAATGATGGGATAGTGCTTATATCCATACAGCACAGCGTGCATGGTGCCTTTAAAAGTCAGCGTGGTGCTTTTGGCATGGCCTCTCGGGGCGGCCACAGCCCGCCGGCAGCCTGGAAGGCGGCTGATTTCCTTAACGGCCTTTGGCGTCAGCGGAAACCTTCCTTTAAGGACGCCCTGCTGCCAGATGGCATCCAGTTCCCGGTGGAACTCCGGTGACGGCCGAGAAAAATAATGGGGGAAATATGCCCGGCCGAAAAATTCCATGTCAATGGCCCCAAGTTTTTTCCGGATGCCATTAGGGCCGGTAATGGGAAGGCCCGCACGGTAATCCTTTAACAGCCGCACCCGCTCCGGTTCCTTCCCTTTCGTTAGAAACACCTTTAACAGTGCATCCAGGTCATTTAACACCGCGTCGCGCTCATCATCATAGGCTTTGCTTTCTGCTTCAGCAAGCCCCGCAAACAGCATATCGATGCTCTGCTTTTTCCCTTTCCGCATATTCCCCATCACCTTTCTGCCGGCCGGCCCATTATTCGGCCCGCAATTCCCGTTTTTCCGTTCATCCAAGATTCCCCCGGCCAAAAAGATTTAAACGGTTTTAAATGGGGTTTTACGGCTTTTAAACGGGGTATTTCCCGCAAGCAAAAAAGGAACCTGCCGGACTGGCCAGCAGGGCTGGCTTCGCCACCCGGCCGGGATATCCCGCTCAGTTCCTTTCGCTCTATGTCCGTTTGCATCCTGCGCCGGGACGAATCAACCGCCGCTATCCGCTCACTTCCTCACCATCCGGCTGTACTTCCTCAGCCGGGTTTACTTCCTCGCCATCTGGCCGCGTTTCTTCAGCCGGGCTTTCTTCTTGGCTTTCCGGCAGCCGGATCCCCAGCTGCACTTCTTTTTTCTCACCGCAGATGGACAACTCCACGGTTGCCCTGCGGGCCCGTATATCGATCTTAGTAACACAGCTCTTAAACCGGCTTAATATCCCATCCACAATCTCCAGCTTCCCGTTGGTGTTCTTCACCAGTGTAGGCTCAAGCGGCGTCCCCTTTCTTCCATTCAGAAGCAGGATCCATTCTGCTTCCAGATAACTTAATGTCCCTGGCAAAAGCTTGATGACACCGGTGATCCCTTTTAGCCGGTAGTAGGCTTCTGCGTTATAATTCATCTGAAGGAATACATACCCGGGAAAGAGTGGATACTCTTTAACTCCCCATGTACCGCCGCTGCGGATAGGACGGTTCTCAATCGGAACCATCGTCCGGAAATTGTCGGAAAGCTTTTGGGCGACTGCCTTTTCTTCCCCCGACTTAACCTGGATTACATACCAATTCATCGCTTCTCCTCCAATCCTTCCTGCTTTTTCTGGTTTAGGAAGGCGCTGACCTGCCGGTACAGTTCAGGCTGCTCCTTTGCCATAGCCTCAAATACCAGGCTCTTGACCGCATCCAGCCCCGCTTCATAGTTCTCCCGGTTCTGGACTTCGATCCGCTTTTTATAGGCTGCCGCCCGGATTAACCCGTTCGTTTCCTTAATCAGCTTGTCTACCGGCACCTCCTTCATCTGCTCCTCATCTATGCCGGTAAGCGCATTCATTACATGGTGGCTTGCCAGCCGGATGAGTGCCTCAGAGGTATCTAAATCCGGATAGCGATTCATTTCATCCATCAGCAGGGAAAAATTACTCTGGGCTACATTAATCATTTCCACCGTAGCCAGGTATTTCTTTGCATAGGTGCAGATAGCCATCTGGCTCATCTCTTCACCGTTCTCTTTTAAGAACGCGACGATTTCCTTGTAGGTGCAGCCCGTTAACAGCATCTGTTCCACGGTATCCTTAAGTTCCGGCGGCAGACGGTCAACTTTCCCTACGCTGCGCCGCTTTTTCTCGCCGCTCATACCTTCACACATTCATCGGCAATGCTTCCCTGCATCAGCCGGATCCCCTGGGCAGATGCCCGAACCTCGATTTCCTGGTAATCATAATCTGCAAGATCAACTCCAGGAACCTTGCCGTCAATCGTTCTGGTTTCAATGTAGCCGGACTGTTTAAGGAAATGGATGCTGTCTAAGAAGTCCGCCTTCTCAATTCCCCAGTTTTCCACGCCCAGCCTTACCTTTTCCAGCGGAGAAAACCCATGCCGGTTTAACAGGTTGATGCAGGTTAATACCGACCCATTGTTCCGGGGAAACGCATCCGCCCGGATCTGCTTCATCATTTCATCTCTGTTCATAACCTCTGTCCTTTCTGTGCCGCTTCAATCATCATTTCCGTCATCCGGTCAAGTTTCCGGTTCACGTTCGCAATTTCCCGGATAAAATCCTCTTTGGTCAGGTAATTCTCCCGGATCTCCTTGATATCTTGCCGACACTCATCATAATCCTTCTGATGAGTTTTCCTGGGGGTATAATCCTCCCGGATCTTGCGGATATCCTCTTTAATTTCCTTCGTCTGCTCCTTTAAATCCGCCTTGCTGGCACATTTCTCCCGGACTGCCTGCAGCTCTGTGTTGTGCTGATCCACAAGGGACATCGTCCGTTTTAAAAAATAGGAGATCACGCCAATCCCCAAGGTAACCGCCGTTGTAATGATCCATTCGTTCATTTATGCTTCCTCAAAAAAATACACCTGCAACAGTTAACTGCTGCAAGTGTATCGTATTTATTGGTAAGTATCAAATAAAGTAGTTGAGAAATTTGCTTGAAAACTGGTTCACAGAAAATCAGTTAAGGACATCTGCCCGTCAATGGGGCGTGCTCGGATCTCCTTTGCCTTTTCGATAACAATGGACCGGATCCAGGTTTCCGTAAGCCCATACTTTCTGGCTAGCTCCCGGTAATTTTTTCCGTCGAATTCCTCGCGGATCAGCTTGTCTCGAACTGGCTTTTCTAAGCTTTCAATTTTAGGTACATAAATATGCGTCCCATTATATTTCCGCACCAGCGCCCGGAATCCATCCATCCCGATCAGTCTTGCCAGCACCTGCTGCTCATCATCCAGATCATCCATCTGTACCCGATCCAGTAAGTCCATCATCGTACCCCCGTTTCCTCCTGGCACTTTCTACATACCGTTTTAATGCTTCAATCAGTTGGCCACCCTGCTCACCATTCAGCCAGACAAACGGCGTCCTGGCAATCGCATCCACCTTAAGCTCCTTTTTGATTACTGCACAGAGCCTATCGCCTATGGGGGCTTGGCTGGGTTCCTTATCATATTTCTGCAGTTCATACATCAGTGCCCAGATCTTTTTCTGCTGGGCGCTTGTCACTCCGCCCGGTTTTGACGGATGGCTTTTTCCCCGCCGGCTTGGAGGCGCTGATCCCTGAAGCGCTTCAAGCCGTGCCAGCACTGTACTGGCTTCCCTGCTGGATAACTCCCGGATGGATGTTTTCCCAGTCAGCCCATACACCAGGATATGCAGCTCGTCCTCTTTATTCCCTGGCTTTGATATGCCAATCCCTCGGGCAATGGCATAAATCTTTTTCATCTGGTATGCCTCGATTGCCTTCACAGCTCCTCCTTCCCGGCCTACGCCTCTTCCAACTCTACCGTAACTTTAAGCACCTCATCGACAACTACGGCAGTCCGCACCAGGTCTACGGCTTCCTGCGGCGTTCCCTGCCATCCGCCGGCATGAAGGATCTGCACCATCCACTCCCAGCCGATAATTTCCGCAGTCAGATAAGCCCAGTCACTGGCTTCCTGCTCATCAAGGCCAGCCACCTGCATAAGTGTCTTTGTATCCTTTTCATATTTGCCCTTAAGCTTCTTCTTCAAAACCTGCTGGGTCTTCGCATCTGCTGTGATCGCCCGGATTGTCTCATCCAGGGATCCTTCCGTGTAATTCCCCAAAAACATCAGGGCCATCAGGCGTTTGCAGGGTTCTGTCATCTTGTAGGAGGTTTCTTCTTTTACAAAATCCGGGTATACCTCCCCAAGTACCTGCTTGACCATCTTCATGGATACCGGCTTTACCGGCTCCGCATTCCCTACCGTAACCTTCGCACCTGCCGTACCCCAGTATTCAATGGTTTTATTCTTGGTATCTTTAAGGTCTTCCAGGGCCTGCTTCTCAAAGTCCGCCTTCAGCATCTCCATTTCACTCTTGACTGCAGCTGCTGCTTTGGTCAATGCCGCCAGCCGATCCACCTTTTCCTTAATCGTCATGGAAACACCTCCAAATCTCTTTCGCACAATCCATGCAGATTTCAATTCCCAGGATTTCTTTTACGCTGTCCACGCTGCCGCAGTTAAAACAGGCGGGGACATGCCTGGTGATCAGCACGCCGTCCTTTCCGGATATCACCTCTACAGGAACACCTGGCTGCAGGCCGCTCTCCCGGCGCACTTGCCGCGGAAGGGTAATCCCTCCGCTTTTGGTTATTTTTTTATATACCATACGCATGGCTCCTTTCCCACTCTGCATTATTCAGGGCTTGTGACCTGCGCCGGCCTGCCGCCGGCGGCTGCATTAGGAAGGGGCGGATAAGCCCCTTTGCCATTTAACGCTACGTTTCGCTTTGTTTTGGAATACTGCAGATCAGGGTAAGTTCTGCCTTTACTGGTTGAGAACCCTCAAGCGTGCCTCTGACCAACGGGTTATGGTCTTCTGTAAGGTCATAGATCCATAGCTGCTTTCCGCTATCCCGTATGTACACTGTTCTCATGGAATATAGCTCCGTATCCTCGGACTGGTAAACCTTCCCATACCAGTGGAATCGCCCAACCTCATCCACTACCCGGGCCTCGAAATACATCTCATCGCGCTGTATTCGCATTCCTGCACCTCCTTCCATATATGCCTCACTCTGCATCATTCAGGGCTTGTGACCTGCACCGGCCTGCCACCGGCGGCTGCATTAAGAGGGAGCGGGTATCAACAAATACATCTGTGTTTGACTTTTTTTTGAAAAAAGGTTACAATGCACGTGTGGTGTGCAATCTTGAGAATGGAGGGATGTATTGTGTTTAATCAACGGATTAGTTCCTACAAAAAACGGAACTATAATCGTAACTTGACATAACTGTCTACCTCGGTGATGCCAAACATCGAGCCATATTCCATTCTCCTTATTGCCAATTTGTCTTCATATTTTCCCTTGTTTGCATGGGCTAGTACGCACGAAAAATGGTACGATGCCCATGAATAATCACAAGGAGAATTTATATGGAAAACAAAAATTGGCAAAAATTAAAAGAATTGGGATTACTTATTTTGGGTACATATGGAGAGAGGCTGTTTACCTTTTTGCACACCATGCTAAAAAACATGCCCCCTAATCTATTTTGTGCAAGCTGTTTTCTGATTGCTGCAATTTTTATTGTTTGCTTTCCAGAGGACTAGGTAACCCAGGTAAATGCAGCATGGACTGATCACCCGTGCTGCATTTTTCATAGATATTTTTTCATTTACATACGCTTACTTCGCCCCTGGCCGGATCAGTATCCGTAGCTCCTCCGAGCTGCTTTTCCTGCGCCCATCCTTGTACCCTTCAAGCCAGATCCGGTCACGTTCCATCTTTATCTGCATCTGCAGCCCGATCATCCAGCCGCCGAAGCCAGCCAGAGCAGTCAACAGCAGGGCCGCCGCAATTCCCACCCTGCTGGCCCCGCACTCCGTGGCCAGGACAACCAGAAGGAGCGCCGCCCCCAGCCCGATCGCAATTCCTAACGCCATCATCTTTGCTTTACTGTTCATTTCCTTTCCTCCCAATCACTTTCTTCCGCCCATCCAGGCTAAAATGACAATTGTTACACAGATCACCGTTACAATGTAACTGGCTGTCATGGCATCACCCCCCTTATAGGAACCGGATGCCCATGGTGCCGGCGACCCGCTCCAGGCCGCCCACGGAAACATCCTCGTTATTGACCGCGTTATTGAATACGTTGACCATCCCGCGGATTCCCCACTTGCTCCGGCTGATGCTGTGCAGGTAGTCGATTTCCTTCTCCATCCCTTTCTCCTTAAGGGCCGGGAAAAGCTTTACCACATCCTCCCGCAGGATATCCGTGGTGCGGTAGCGGCTGTGCATCCGGGTGCGGTTAAACTGCTGAGCAAAGATCGCTTCCTGCCTTCCCAGCATCTTGTTGTAGACCTCCACGTTCCCGATCAGCACAATGCCGATGCCGGGCCGGCCGGTAAACATATCCTCATCCGTCCACCGGCTGATCTCCTCCAGGGCGGAAAATTTGATGTTCTGAGCCTCGTCGATAATCAGGATCTTGTCCGTGGCCTTTAATTTCTCCTGGATTGCGTAGGATAAGTCCTCCGTCCGCTGGCTCTCCGGAAGCTTTAACGCCCGGGCAATCATCTTCATGAGGCTCCGCAGCGTCCCGGTGCTGGGGGCTGCCTTTAAGTACAGGGTAGTCGATGGGTTATCCTGGAGGTACTTGGCTGCCGCCTTGGTCTTGCCGATGCCTGCGTCCCCGTCAATAACCACAATCCCCTTCTCCAGCTGGCAGTAACGGATCAGCTTATATGCCCCTTCGGATATGGATGTTGGGATGTAACCCTGCCCGATCCGGCCGGTCTGGAAGGATTCCGCCTTCCGGCTGTTGGCCGCCTGCTCATCCTTGATCCGGAAAAATTCTTCCAACTTCTTTTCCACCTCGGCAATATCGCCTTTATCGTAGATGCTCCGGCGGTACTGACTGAGCACCGCCGCGCTGATCCCGATGGCTGCCGCCGCCTTTGCCTGGCTTAACCCCTCCTCCTTCAGGTATTTTTCCAGCTTTTCCTGCAATTCCGTGTTATACGTCTTATTCGCATTCATCACATATGCCTCCCTCTGTGTATTTTTCAGTTAATTCCCTTTTCCTTCCGGCTGGCAGCGTTCCGGTTCATCCGATCCAGGTCGATGCCGCCCACCGCCGGCTTAAGCAGCGGATTCCTTTCCATATCGTCTGCACGGTGGATCTCGATGACCTTTGCGTCCGCTGCCTGGTTAAGGCCTGCAGTGATGTTCCGCTGGGCTTCCAGCATGGTCAGGTCAATGGCTGCAATCCGTTCCTCTTCCGGAAGAACCAATCCTTCAATCAGGGCCTTCTGTGCCTTCTTAAAGCTCCGGGTCACTTTCATTCCTTCCTTAACCGTTTCTGAATCAGTTCCATATCTCATCCTTGCTTTTTCTTCCAGCGGAACCGTCATGATGAACCGGTCATCGGTGTCATACACCCGGACAGAAGACAGGTCATCCGGATCGTAGCGCACATACACGCTTTTTCCCTGCAGCTGCAGGAAGTCATCATTCCAGTATTGAAGCTTTGCCCCTGCAATCGGTACGGTGACGCCAATCCGGCCCACCTTCTGCGTCCTGGTTGTCCGCAGCATCATCAGATACAGGTCTTCCTCTGAAGCTTTGCGCCGCTTCCCAATATGCTGGTTGTACACTTCCATGCGGCTCTTCCCCTGGTCGGCGCTGACCTCCCCGTCATAGGGCTGCTGGTTAAAGTATCCTTCGATCAGCGTCTCAATGGTCTGCGTAAACTCCTCATCGGTGTAAACTTGCCCGGACTTTAGCACCTTCTTAAGCCGTTCCGGCTTCTCCAGCACGTTGCCGCCAGTATAGCTGTCAAACAGCCTGGACATATGGTCTTTCACATCCCGGAAACGCCGCTCAATGGTCTTTGCCTTGGCGTTGCACACAATGGCGTTGGTCATCTGGATTCCCAGCCGCTTAAAGACTCCCGGCGGCTCCACCAACTCGACACCATCCGTCTTTTTGCCTTTTTTCCGGTGGCCCAGTCCCCCAACATCCGAAGTCAGGAACTCACGGCCGTTATCCACGTAGATATTCCTGGGAATCCCGTACTTAATGATTCCCCGCCGGAGGGCGTACAGCGTCGCCTGGGAACTGGGGTTATAGGTTATGTAATAGCCAACGAATATCCCGCTCCTGGCATCCATGAATGCTGTCAGGTATGGCCGGTGCTGCTTTCCATCCTTATCCACGACAATCACATCGAAGGTGTGGTTGTCCGCAATCCAGTAATCATTGCTTTCCATATCCAGGTATATCCGGCGGATGTAGGGGCCATACTTATCATCAAATGCCTTTTCGCCTTTCCGCGCCAGCACAGCCGTACACTCCGATAACTCCCGCTTCAGCCGCCGCCGGAAAGCGGAATGGCTGGGAATCCCGTCATAAAGGTCCGGCCGCCGCTCCCTGGCCCAAAGCTTGGTATACTCTAAGCATCTAGATACCGGGTACTGGTTCTGGCTCAGGTAATAGTAGAGGAATGCCTGCCAGACCATCTCGTCAATGTCGCTATTCCCCTTTTTCCACTTCCCGCGCATGTCCACCAGCCCTTTCATGTTGTTTTCCCTGACCGCTTTTGCCTTGCGGTACAGGATATCTTCGGAGATGTTCATCTCCGGGTATTCCAGCTTACAATAGATAAGGAACTGTTCCGTCACGGAAGCCATGCTCGTCACGCCGCGCCGGTTCCGGTAATCCCACCATTTATGGACCAGGCCCGTCCAGAAATCAATTTCCTTCCGCTCTGCCTCAGAGAACTGGTCAATGCCTTCGGTTTCCGTCTCCGGAAGTTCCACGCCATCCGGCGGGGTCTCAGCCTGCTGCCGGAGCCATTTGGATTGGAGGTCTTCCGGGAGATCCTTTAGAGGGAATTGGTAAATTTTTCGATTTCTGCTATTTACACTTTCTACTGCCGGAATCCTGCCTTCCTTTGCCATTTTTTGAATATATTGATAACTGCATCCTTTGACTTCCGCCACCTGCTTCGCAGTAAGCATCTGTCCCATACCTTTATCACCACCTTATTGCCTGTCATCATCAGATGCAGGAGGCTATCCCTGCATGACGGGGATGTTTCCCCGTTTCGACAAATGTTGTTTCCTTTCCCTTTTATGTGTTACAATCCTCTTATCAGCGCCAACTGAATTCCAAAACAAGGAGATGCATCACATGAAAAAACATTACCTACCCCCTAATTTTTCTTCATGCCTGGGTAAGTATCCACAACTCAGTCAGTTCGAGATTACACATCTCCTTAAATCGCTTTTAAAAACTCTGTGAAATCATCTTCATTCCCAGCCAGCTTCTGGATAATCGGGATTATGTACTTGTTTCCAGTGCTCCTGCCATGGATGGCATCGCTGATCCGCGTCTGTGGGATGTCCATCTGCCGGGCCAGCTCCGCCATGGTGATCTCCTGGCTGGCTACCTGCATCTTTACCCACCGCCGGAACTCTGTAGTATTAGTAATCTTTTCCTTCAATGCTCTCAGCCTCCTTTTTCGTGATTATACCTGTTTGGAAAACGGATTTTGTTAATTTGTTACAAAATCACGTATACAGTTAGAATCTAACGTGTTATAATTCGTTGTAAGGTTCTTACAATATAGTATAATTTAGGAAAACCTAATTGTCAAGAAGATAATTAGGTTTTCCTGCCGAGCAAAAAGGTGAAATTATGGAAATTAATCAAAGAATTTTTTATTTGTTAGAGAAGCAACAGCGCACTGCAAAAGAATTAAGTGATTATATTGGCGTGAAACCCAGCAGTATAAGCGCATGGAAAACAGAAGGAAGCTATCCTTCATCCAAACATGTCGTTAGGATATCCGAATTTTTCGATGTCTCTATTGAGTACCTTTTCACTGGTAAAGATCCTTCTGCACCTAATTTGAATAAACAAGAATTAGAACTGTTGGAAACGTATAATCGTTTAGATTCGAGAGGACAACATAGTGTTCATGTGGCTATTTATGAAGAATTAGACCGCATGGAGCAAAATGCAAAGTCAAATACAAAAACAGGATAATCTCAAGAGAAGGAAATATTATAAAATTTGATTTTCATAATATTACATGAATGCTTGCTTATTTTCCATTATGCTATAAGAGGTTAATAAATGGATGACTTATATAAACGCATTACTCAGTTAACGTTTCAACATAATTTAAATGGTAAAGAATTAGGGAAATTACTAGGCCTAAGAAAAAGTCCTTTAACCGATTGGAAAAACAAAAAATCATCTCCAACCTTAGAACAAATAATTTTAATGTGTAAAATTTTCTCAGTATCATCGGATTATTTGCTTTTCGGGAAAGAAACTTTTCTGTCATTTGAAGAATCTAATGCTGAGGAAATCACTCCCAAAATGAGATTTAATCAAATACTTAATAATTACATGAGTTCTCGTAATATTTCAAATTATAAAATAAGCAAAGATACAGGAATTTCGGATAGTTTAATAAGCTATTGGAGAAGTGGGAAAAGAAAACCGACTCTTGATAATTTAATTACACTTTCAGATTATCTAGGAGTTAGTATAGATTTTCTGGTAAAAGGAACAAATTCCCCCTCTAGTTTACTAGACACTAATTTGACCTCAGATGAAATAGAATTTCTTCAAAATTACAAAAAATTAGATAGCCGGGGACGCCATCGTGTTCATACTATTATTTATGAAGAATTGGATCGGATGGAAGAATAAGAAAGTTTCAACATAAACACCAGCTTACGAAAAGCAGTGACAATCATAGCTTTTCAAATTGTTAATGACATAGCATTTACTTTTACAGTTATTTATGCTACTATATTCATGCATTCATCACTATGCCAACTTCCTTTTTGGCATAGTAAAAGGTGGGGTGTATAGCGCACTCCGCCTTTTCATTTTGCAGACTTCTTATTGTTCGCGTTGAGGCTCGCAATGGTTGGTATTAAAGTTGGCATTAAAATTTAAAAGAAACAAAAATTCATACTTAAAATTTAAACGGTTTTCAAAAAACGTTTAAATTCCAAAAAGCTAGTAAAATCAATGGATTTTGATGCGTCACTCCCAATGTTTTAAACGGTTTTAAACGCCTTTAAACGGTTGATTTAAACACTACCATTATAAGATCAATTTCCTCTCAAAACACCTTATTTTCAAAGAAAATTTTTTCAGGTTCGCATTAGGTTGGTATTAAATTTTTAAGCCTATTTCCATGCTCATACGTCTAAAAAAGCCCCATTTCATGGGCATTCCAGCCATATAAGGGGCTTTAAGGCTCTTTAAGTATCTGAGGTTGGTCTATTTTGCATTTTATACGAAAATCTACAGCTGTGTTGGCCTTTATTTTGGATACAACCATTACCTTATATATAATTGTAACGTTATTCCGGCAGACAGCAAAGAGGCATTTTCTCTGATCTACCAGGCTACAGCGCGGATCGTCAGAGACCGTGGTGATGAATTAACGGATGATGAGGTCATGGGAATCAGGGTTATGTTAGATTATGACCGTCTTTCTGAAAGCTACGATCCCATTTTGTCCGATCCTGTTAAAAACACCTGCCTGATTCCTACTTACTACCGGATGCGGAATGCAGAATCCATTTATTTTCAAACCTGCACGGAACTATTTCAGAAATATCCGGTAACGTTCCTTGAGAGCACCATAGCCCAAAGCTACGGTTACTATTCTTTTGTTCCGAATCAGCCGGAGCAGGCAGGGAACTGGAACAGCGGTATGACGATTTTTGACTGGATTGGCTGCAATGGAGATTATGATGAAAGCTTTGATTTTCATTATATTGACTTTTTTGATGGTGCAAGGCAGCTTCTGCAGGCATGGGCTAAGGTCTGGGACAAAATACCCGTTCTTAACACGACAAATGTCTGCGCGGCTTATACCTAGATAATCGTTGCCCTCTTCTACTATCTGCTGACTAAAAAATTATTTGCAGATACGCTTCCGCTGATTGCAATGGGAATCATGATTTTAACCTGCATCGCTTCACCTGTAAATGACTGCTTCCGCTATTACTCTTCAATAGCTGCTGCTTTTCCTGCTATATTCTTACTCTTACCTTCATCACGCAGCTAAAGGAAATGCCAATTAGATTATCATTCTGCTCAGCAGTTTTGGCGGATATAAAAAGGATATCACCTCCTGCCCT
>JAGHER010000163.1 GCA_017889125.1 Lachnospiraceae bacterium | reverse complement strand
TGGCGAAGTTTGCCGGTGTGGCCGCACTGGTGATTTTGATTCTCCTTCCTTCGCCCATCTGGACGGGAAATGCGGGGGATAACCTTGCCATGATGGTGGCCTATCTGGCGGGGACGGCCTTTTCGGCCCTGGCGGGAAAGATCGGCATCCTGGTGGCCACCCTGTCCAATGGCCGGGCGGCCGAGGGGGCGGCGAAGGGCATACGGCCGGCCTTCCTTATCGGCTTCCGGGGCGGAGCGGTCATGGGTCTTTCTGTGGTGGGATTTTGCCTTCTGGGGGTGATGGCGGTGCTGATGATTGCCGGGGATGCCAGCATCCTTCTGGGCTTTTCTTTTGGCGCCAGCTCCCTGGCCCTTTTTGCCAAGGCTGGAGGCGGCATCTTTACGAAGACGGCTGATGTTTCGGCAGACCTTACGGGCAAGGTGGAGCTTGGCATTCCTGAGGATGATCCCCGGAACCCGGCGGTAATCGCTGACAATGTGGGTGACAATGTAGGCGATGTGGCCGGTATGGGTGCAGACCTTTTCGACTCTAATGTGGCGGCCATGGCATCGGCCCTGGTGATGGCCCAGGCACTGGATAAGGGCAGCGGGGCAAATACAGCCATGGTATTCTGCTATGCGGCCGTGGGTCTGATTGCCTCCATTATCGGTATTGCCTGTGCCAGAGTGGGGGAGAAGGGGAATCCTACCCGGGCGCTGAATTCCTCCACTTACAGTACCACGGCTCTCTTTTTGATTCTCACGGCGGCTGCTACGGCTTTGCTTGAGGGCTTCCAGTGGCGGATCTGGGGAGCAGCGGCCGTGGGTCTGATCGTGGGCGTGGTGATCGGCATTACTACTGATTATTTTACCGATGACAGCAAGCCGGTAGTCCGTCTGGTGGCACACGCCTCCCAGTCCGGATCGGCATTTACCATTCTTTCGGGAATTTCCTATGGCTTTATTTCCAGCCTTCCGGCTATGGTGGGCATCGCCGTGTCGGCGCTGACGGCCTATAAGCTCTGCGAGCCTCTGGGCGAAGGGTATGCCCTTTTCGGCATCGCCATGGCGGCAGTGGGCATGCTTTCTATCGTGGGCATGATTATCAGCAATGACGCTTACGGCCCTATCGTGGATAATGCCAGGGGACTGGCAGAGATGGGCGGACTGGGGGAGGAGACCATCCGCATTGCCGACGAGCTGGACAGCGCAGGAAATACGGTGAAGGCGGTAACCAAGGGCTTTGCCATCGGGGCGGCCGGGCTTACGGTGATTTCTCTTCTGGGCGCTTATATGTCGGAGGTGAACGAGTCTCTGGCGGATGCGGGGAAGGAGCTTCTCACCGGCTTTAACCTGATGGATCCCACCGTTTTTTTCGGCATCCTGATTGGCGCTTCCATTCCGGCGGTATTTTCCGCCATGCTGATGCTGGGTGTGGATAAGAATGCCCAGCGGATGGTGAAGGAGATCCACCGGCAGTTTCGGGAGATCAAGGGGCTGCGGGAAGGAAAGAAGGGCGTGTCTGCCGACTATGACAAGTGTATCCAGATCGCCACGGACGGCGCCCTGCGGGAGCTGATTCCGGCGGGCGGTATGGCCATCGCGGCTACCATCATCGTAGGATTCGTGGGCGGCCCCAGCGCCATCGGCGGCTTTCTGGTGGGCAATATCGTCAGCGGTCTGCTTTTAGCCCTTTTTATGTCTAATGCAGGCGGCCTGTGGGACAACGCGAAAAAGTACATTGAGGCAGGAAATGAGGGCGGAAAAGGCTCCGAGGCCCACAAGGCGGCAGTCACCGGCGATACGGTGGGCGATCCCTTCAAGGATACGGCAGGCCCCTCCATCAACACCCAGATTACCGTGGTGTCGCTGGTGGCATCGCTGATGTCCTCCCTGTTTGCGGCATTTTCATTATTTGGCTGATGCCAGGGGCAAAAGGATGAACACAACAACGCTAAAATGCTTTCAGATGGTCTATGAGGAAAAGAGCATAAGCCGGGCGGCGAGACGCCTGTACATTACACCCCAGGGCCTAAGCCGGAGTATCCGGCAGCTGGAGGAGGAGTTAGATGCCCCGCTTTTCCTGCGGACGGTGCGGGGGATGGAGCCTACAGAGAGCGGCCGCTTCCTTTACGAGAAATCCGGGCGGATTATCCGGGAGCTGGAGGAGATCGAAAAGGGCCTGCGCCAGCTAAAGCTCAGACGGGAGAGGCTCAGAATCGGCTGTGCCAATGGGGTCTTAAACCTGCTTCCCCTGTCGGTGATTCTGGCCTTTGGAAGGCTTCATCCGGAGCTGACCCTGGAGTGGCGGGAGTATCCCAATGGCCAGGTGAAGGAAAAGCTTCTGCATTCTGAGCTGGAGTACGGCTTTATCATCGGGGACTGGGAGGAGGAGACGGTGCGGACGGAGCGGGTTACCGGCTGCCGTCTCTGCCTGCTGGTTTACGAGGGGCATCCCCTTTACGAGAAGGAGGAGGTGGCTCTGGACTGTCTGCAGGGGGAGAAGCTTCTCCTGATGAATGAGGACTTCCGCCTTTACCACGATGTGACCGGCATGTGCGCAGTGCGGGGCTTTACCCCGGACATCATTGCCAAGACTGCCGACGGAGCCGGGCTTTACCGGCTCTGCAGCCAGAAGGTGGGGCTGGCAGTGGCGCCGGAGTTTTTCCGGGATGAATTTAAGATGGAAGGCGTCCGGGCCATTCCCTTCCGGGAAAGCTTTCTCTGGGAGGTGCATGGGGCCTGCCGGAGAGAGACGGCCGGGTATGAAAATATCCGCCTGTTTGACCGGTATTTGAAGGAGCAGACGGGGCTGTGATAACTGGCCGCCTCAGACCGTAAAAAAAGAGTTGCTGTCCGTCAATAGATGGTTGATGGGCGGCAGCTCTTTTCTGTGATAAGATATTTGTTAAATAAATGTTACTGTTTATGGCTGGCATTTTCACTTGCTGAAAATGCCAGACCAGTACATGAAAAGCGGCCAAAGAATCCAGCCCCATCGCCGCAGGCGATTTGGAATGGGCTGGATTCCGTTGCAGTTCACGTTCAGCGTGAACTGCAACAAATAAATGTCATAGAAAGGAGAAAAGGTATGAAGTATCAAAATCTTTTTACACCAGTGAAAATCGGTTCCGTCACCATCAAGAACCGGTTTGCCATGGCGCCTATGGGGCCCTTGGGACTGGCGGATGCCCAGGGAGGGTTTAACCAGAGGGGTATCGATTACTACACGGAGCGGGCCAAGGGGGGAACGGGCTTGATTATCACCGGCGTGACCTTTTCCGACTGCAAGGTAGAGACCCAGAGTATGCCCAACTGTCCCAATTCCACCTACAATCCGGTGCATTTTATCCGCACCAGCCGGGAGATGACGGAGCGGGTCCATGCCTACGGAAGCAAAATTTTCCTGATGATGTCCGCAGGCTTTGGCCGGGTGACTATCCCCACCAATCTGGGCGAGTTTCCGCCGGTAGCGCCTTCAGCGATCCCCCATCGGTGGCTGGATAAGATCTGCCGTCCGCTGACGGTGGAGGAGATCCGCAGCATTGTCAAGTCCTTTGGAGACGGAGCTTACAATGCCAAGCGGGGCGGCTTTGACGGCGTGGAGATTCACGCTGTCCATGAGGGATATCTGCTGGATCAGTTTGCTATTTCCATGTTCAATCAGCGCACCGACGAGTACGGCGGCTCCCTGGAAAACCGCCTGCGCTTTGCCAAGGAGGTTGTGGAGGAGATCAAGTCCCGCTGCGGCGAGGATTTCCCGGTAGTCCTGCGGTTCAGCGTAAAGAGCATGATTAAGGACTGGCGTGAAGGCGCCCTTCCCGGCGAGGAATTTACGGAAATGGGCCGTGATGTGGAGGAAGGCTTAGAGGCGGCAAAGCTTCTGGTGGAGTACGGCTACGATGCCCTAGATACGGATGTGGGAACCTACGATGCCTGGTGGTGGAACCATCCGCCGATGTATCAGGAGAAGGGCCTTTTCCGCCCCTACTGCCGGATGGTGAAGGAAGTGGTGGATGTGCCGGTGCTCTGTGCCGGTCGTATGGATAATCCGGACATGGCTTCTGCGGCAGTGGAAAATGGCGAGTGCGATGTGGTAAGCCTTGGCCGTCCCCTTCTGGCAGACCCGGATTATGTGAATAAGCTGCGGTCTGGCCGGGTGAAGGAAATCCGCCCCTGTATCTCCTGTCAGGAGGGCTGCATGGGCCGGATTCAGGAGTATTCCATGATTAACTGTGCGGTAAATCCTCAGGCGGCCAGAGAGCGGGCCATGGCCTATGAGCCTGTCTTAAAGAGCCGGAAGGTGCTGGTCATCGGCGGCGGCGTGGCCGGATGCGAGGCGGCAAGAGTCCTGGCTATCCGCGGACATAAGCCGGAGGTATTTGAAAAGGGAAGCCAGCTGGGCGGAAACCTGATTCCCGGCGGCGCTCCGGAGTTTAAGGAGGACGATCTGGCTCTGGCTGCGTGGTATGCCCATGAGCTTACCCGCCTGCAGGTGCCGGTGCACCTTGGCCATGAGGTGACGAAGGAAGAAGTGCTGGCAGGAGACTGGGATGCGGTAATTGTGGCCACCGGTTCCTCGCCCAAGACCTTCTCCCTGGGGGATGATGCCCATGTGTATACAGCTTCCCAGGTGCTTCTTAAGGAAAAGGACTGCGGTCAGGAGACGGTGATCGTGGGCGGCGGCCTGGTGGGCTGCGAGACGGCTTTGTGGCTGGCCCAGCATGGCCGGAAGGTGACCATTGTGGAAGCATTGGACAAGATCCTGGCAGTAAACGGCCCCCTCTGTCATGCAAATAAGGATATGCTGGAGCGGCTGGTTCCCTACAATGGAGTAGAGGTGGTTACCGGGGCAAAGGTGAAGTCCTACCGGGATGGTGTTCTTACCGCGGAGACGGCAGATGGGGAGAAGAGTCTTCCCTGCGACAGCGTGATTCTGGCGGTGGGATACCGGGAGGAGGATTCCCTGTACCGGCAGCTGGAGTTTGAGGTGCCGGAGATTTATCTGCTGGGCGATGCAAGGAAGGTGTCCAATATTATGTATGCGATTTGGGATGCTTTTGAGGTGGCAAATCATATTTAATTTGCTCAACAAATTGACTTGACTGCCCTGTGGCTTTATAGTAAAGTGAAAAAATAATAGGGGATTTCGGAAAGGAGTGTGGGGAAGGTGCGGAAGAAGCTTCCTATCGGCATTGATGGATTTGCAAAACTCAGAACAAATGATTTTTACTATGCAGATAAGACCATGTTCATTAAAGAGCTTTTGCAAAACTGGGGGGAGGTGAACCTGTTTACCCGCCCCAGACGTTTTGGGAAGTCTTTGAACATGAGCATGCTGAAATGCTTTTTTGAAGTTGGGAGCGATCCGGCGCTGTTTGACGGGTTAAAGATCATGCAGGAAAAAGAGCTGTGTGAAAAATATATGGGGAAATTTCCTGTGATTTCGATCAGTCTGAAAGGTGTGGACGGGCGAAGCTTTGGTTCGGCTTCTGCGGCACTGCGGACAGTGATCGGGGATGAAGCCAGACGGTTTGACTTTCTTCGTGAGAGTGCAGCTCTTAATCAGGAGGAGAAGGACGCTTATCAGCGATTGATTAAAGTGGGCGCAGACAGCCGTGCTCTTTATGATATGACAGAAGACGTAGCTGCGGCGAGTCTGAAAACTCTTTCTCAGCTTCTGCACAAGCATTATGGTCAGAAGGTCATCCTGCTGATTGATGAGTATGACGTTCCTCTGGATAAAGCATTTCAGGCTGGCTATTATGATGAGATGGTAAGCCTTATCCGCAGCTTACTTGGGAATGCCCTGAAGACAAATGACAGCCTTTACTTTGCTGTCCTCACCGGATGTTTGCGGATTTCAAAGGAAAGTATCTTTACTGGTCTGAACAACCTGAATGTAATGACCATATCCGATCCCTATTTTTGTGATTGCTTCGGTTTTACGGAAGACGAGGTGATAGAAATTCTGCATTATTATGATCTGGATGGTTTTCAGGAGATAATCCGTGACTGGTATGATGGATACAAATTCGGGAATGCGTCTGTTTATTGTCCGTGGGATGTCATAAAATACGTTCAGATTTTACTGAAGGATAAGCGTGCAGAACCGGAGAACTACTGGGCAAACACCAGCGGAAATGATCTGATCCGCCGTTTGTTAAAAAAGGCAAATCAGAGCACACGAAGTGAAGTTGAGCAGTTGATTAACGGCGAAGCGATCATAAAAACCATCCGCCAGGAGCTGACCTACAGAGATGTTGAAGATTCTATCGATAATATCTGGAGCGTTCTTTATTCCACCGGATATCTGACTGGACGCGGCCGCCTGCCGGGAAAGCAGATGAAGCTGGCCCTTCCAAACCAGGAGGTACGTGACCTTTTTATTGATTTGGTAAAAGATTGGTTTACGGAAACGATCCAGGCAGATTCCGAGAGGATCAACCGCTTTTGCGCGGCGTTCCCCGATGGGGATGTGGAAACAATCCAGGAGATGCTCCATGATTACTTGTGGGATTCGATCAGTGTGCGTGATACAGCAGTCCGTTCAAATATGAAAGAAAACTTTTACCATGGTATGCTGCTGGGACTCCTGAGGAGTCAGGGAAGCTGGCTGGTCAAGTCAAATTCGGAGACCGGGGAAGGATACAGCGACATCTCCATCCAGACGCCCGATCGGATTGGAATTGTAATTGAGATAAAGTATGCGGATGATGGAAAACTGGAGGCGGCCTGCAAAGAAGCATTAGAGCAGATTGAAGAAAAGAAGTATGCGGAAGGGATAAAGCGCCGAGGCACGAAGAAGATGATCAAATACGGAATTGCGTTTTGTGAGAAGGAATGTATGGTTGTGATGGCATAGGACAACGGATGGCCTCTGCGTTTTAACCGGCCTCGCCTGTCCTGCATAAGCTAAAAGAAAAGGGAAAAGGAAGATTCTTATGCGGGATATTACCTTATGCCATCCCAGGCTTCAGATGCTGGCGGGACAGCTTATGGAGGAATGCAGCCGCCAGGGGCTGAAAATCAAGATCGGGGAGACGCTCAGGACACGGGAGGAGCAGGATGCCCTCTACGCCCAGGGGCGCACCCGGCCGGGGGCCATTGTCACCAATGCGCCGGGGAGCTCCTACAGCTCCTACCATCAGTGGGGGACAGCCTTTGATATTTTCCGCAATGACGGGAAGGGCGCTTATAATGAAGATGGGCGTTTCTTCGAGCAGGTAGGGGCCATCGGCCAGTCTTTAGGGCTGGAGTGGGGCGGAAGCTGGAAAAGCATTGTGGATAAGCCCCACTTCCAGCTGCCGGACTGGGGAAGCAGTACGGCGGGAATCAAGAAGCTTTATGCATCGCCGGAGGCCTTTATGAAGACCTGGCCAGCGGCAGAGGAAAAGACCGGGTGGATCCGGGATGCTGTGGGCTGGTGGCGGCGGAATGGGGACGGAAGCTATCCGAAAAATCAGTGGGAGCTTCTGGACCATCACTGGTATCTCTTTAATCCGGACGGGTATCTCTGCACTGGCTGGCACCGGTGGGACGGGAAGGCCTGCGACCCGGAGGATGGCGGCGGGGACTGGTACTTTTTAGACAATACGGCAGGAAGCCCTTATGAGGGGGCCTGCTGGCATACCAGGGAGAATGGGGCACAGGAAATCTGGTATGTGGAGTAGTGGGGGAAAGGAAAGCCGGTCTGTGGAACAGCTGGTGAAGGAACGCAGGTGCGCGAAGCAGTTGGCGAAGGCAGAGTAAGGATATGGAGCAGCTGGCGAAGACAGAGTAAGGATGTGAAACGGCTGACGAAAGTAAGCAGGTGCGCAGAGCAGCTGGGAAAGAAAAGAAGGAGAAAGAAATATGGAGTACAAGAAGTTTGGCGCTCATTATGTGGTGAGAATGGAGAAGGGTGAGGAGGTTCTGGCCTGTCTGGAGAAGCTGTGCCGGGATGAGGGCATCCGTGCCGGATTTTTCACCGGACTGGGAGCCACGGACCGGGTGGCACTGGGACTTTTTGATACAGAAAAGAAGCAGTACCGGCGAAGCGAGTTTACCGGGCTGATGGAGATTACCTCCCTGGTTGGAAATATTTCTGAGATGTATGAAAAGCCGTACCTGCACTGCCATATCACCGCCAGCCGGGAGGATATGACCGTAATCGGCGGGCACCTGAATGAATGCCATGTGTCCGGCACTGCGGAGATCACCGTCACCGCTATCGACGGCGCGGTGGGGAGAGAGTTCAGCGAAGAGGTGGGGCTGAATCTTTATCGGTTTAGCTGAACAAGAGAATTAGCCGCTCTTATCTGGCGCTTAGCGGTTGTGCCGGATAAGAGCGGTTATTTTGTTGCTGCAAAGGAACTTCCAATATCCTGAAAATTATTTGACATCAGAAAAGAAACATTATAAGATTATAAAATAAATTGCCGACGGGTTTGCGAACCTTGATGGGAATTGGTGGATTATTCTGGAAGAAAATGGTGATGCAGCGATGAATATTTTAATTGTCGATGATGAATATTTAATTGTGCAGGGAATTTATAAAAATACGGACTGGGATAGCCTGGGGATCAGCCAGGTTTTCTGTGCTTACAGTGCCAGACAGGCAAAGGCTGTTTTTCAGGAAAATCCAATTGATCTTCTTCTGTCGGATATCGAGATGCCCAAAGAAAGCGGTCTTGAATTGATCCAGTGGGTTAAGGAAAACGGATTTCCGACGATTTGCCTTATGCTTACCGGACATCAGAATTTTGACTATGCCCATCAGGCTCTTAATATGCAGGTCTTCCGCTATATTTTAAAACCGGTGGAAATAAGCGTTTTGGAGGAAGCTTTGCAAAATGCTGTTGGAGCAAGCATTGCCGCGCAGAAGAGTGAAGAGGCGATGAGCAGTGCGGATGCGTGGAACAAGAATAAGGATCACATGATCCATACCTTTTGGAAAGAATTATTTTTGGATAAAGAAGGAAATCAACAGGAAATTATCCGGAAAAATTTAAGCCAGCTGCAGCTTCCGGAAGGTCTGGCAGAGAGTTGGTTTTGTTTTATTCAGATAAGACTTCTTGCAAAAGAAGACGAGTACGATAAATATCAAGATAACCAGCATCAAGATAAAAAGAGTCAAGATGAGAATAAAAAGAGTGAGGCAAAGAAACAGTTTATCAAAAAGACTATCTTGGATATGACGAAGCAGGAAGATTTTGTCCAGTTTATTGTTATTTCCGAGGAGGAATATGTGGCTGTTTTGAAGGACACGTTCTGTGAAAATTCGGAAGCGGCTTATGAATACTGCACCCGATTGCTGGATCGGATGCAGAAGGAAAGAGAAAACTGGAAATTCACGTTATATCTGGCCTGCAAAAGAAGCCTGCGGGAGGCTTATCAAAGCTATCAACAGTTTTCACAGTATGAAAAGACCATCTTTTCCATACATAGCATGGTAATTCCTGTGGAAGGTGAGCCAGAAAAAGCAGAAAATGCCTGCCTGGAAACGGACTGGGAGCGGCTGAAAACCAGCCAATGGACGGAAAGTATTCTGCGTTATCATTCGGAATTTATTCCGAAAAGCATCGCTGGCTTTTTTCAGGATCAAGACAGGATCTTTTCCGTGAAAATGCTTTTATCATTGTATCATCAAGTATTAAAATCCATTTTCCGCGCTCTGGAATCACTGGAAAATGGGCCGGATGAAGCGTTAATGGACGAGTTTTTGATGAAGGTAGCCGACTGTACCGACGTGGCATCGGCGGTTTCTTCGCCGGATGATTTTTTACTGTGGACAAAAACAGCGTCCAGGGTTGCCGAAGATATTTTAAAGGAAAAACGGAATGCATCTTCCTTTGTAGCGCAGATCAATCAAATGATCAGGGAGAATATTTCTTCAGAGGATTTAAACCGAAATACCATTGCCAGTGCGCTTCATATGAATCCGGATTATTTATCTCATCTGTTTCATAAGCAGACAGGAGAACTGCTGAATAATTATATCACGAAAGAGCGCATATCCGCTGCAAAGATTATGCTGTTAAATACGGATTTATCTTTGCAGGAAATTTCCTGGCAGACCGGATTTTCGAACTCATCGTATTTTCATAAACAGTTTAAACGGTTTACCGGAGTGACGCCAAATCAGTACCGTCAGAAGAAATAGGAATGTCGATATCAATCCGGGCGCCCATATCCGGCTCATTAGAGAAGCTTATCCGGGCATTTTTGGGATAAATCAGCCGGAAAAGGCTGCAGATATTCAACAGTCCGATGTGATGTCCGTTCTTCTGTATGGTTCCGGCAGAATTAATCGAAGAAAGGGATTCCAGCAAATCTTGGGAGAATCCGCTTCCGGAGTCTATATGGATGATATGGAGGAAATGTCCATCTTCTGTCTTTTGCAAAAAGGCAGAGATGGAGATTGTCAGGGATTCTCCCATAATCAGATTATGTTTGATGGAGTTTTCCGTCAGCGTCAGCACAAGCATAGGGAATATTGTGATTTCTTCAACGTCTTCCCGGATGTCCTTTTTATAAATAAGACAGCCGGGAAAACGCATTTTATTTAGTTCAATATAATTGTCCACATAGGCAAGCTCCTCCTTCAAAGAGACGGAGGAATGGCTGGATAAGGCATATCGCAGATGGTTTGACAATACGTGAACCATCTTCTGAATCAATTCATAATTTTCTGTTTTTCGTTCCACCAGAGAAAAGATGCCCTGCATACAATTAATTAAAAAATGGGGAGCGATCTGCGTTTTCAGACTTCGCAGTTCAAACTCGGTTTTTGCCATTTTCTCCTCATATACATGGAGTTTTAACGCTTCTATTTCCGTCAGCAGCTTATTAAAGCTGACATTAATCTGATTTAGCTCCAGGCAATTTGTGGATTCGGCCAGAAACTGGCTGGAATAATTTCCATTATGGACGGCCAAAGCAGTCTGCTCAATCGAGCGGAGGGGAGCAGAAACGAAATGGCTGATCGTTGTGGTGATAAACACAGCAAACACGATTAAGAGCACCGCAATCAGCATAATTATGCTGTAAACAGGCTGCATATTGCTGTCAATGGCGCTTAAAGGAATCAGCATAGCGAGATAATAGTCGCAGTAATCCAGAGCAGCTGAGCTGAGCAGATAGGATTCTCCGGCTTTGTTTTTGCAGATTTTGTAATGATCCAGCGATTGCTTTACATCAAAAACGGTATCTTCCCAGGAGGTTTTTTCTATGGGCCTTCCGTCTTCCTGCAGATAAAGCACCTGTCCGTTAAGTCCGGATATAGCGTCAAAAGAAGCGGTAAGCGACGAAAGCTCGCTCCAGGAACCGATAAAAGAACCATTTGTATTAACGATACGGATCATGTAGGTGTGATCTTCAATGGTGTGGGTAAACCAGGATGCTGTATTCAGCGTGTCTAATTGTCTGGCTTGATTTAAGGAGCGAAGAGTTTCTTTTAAATAGCCGGTTATATCGGAATGTCTGGAATCTTTTTGCGACTGTATGTACGTATCGCTTAAAGGGGCATAGAGAAAGATTGCGTCGATTTCCTTGAAGGAAGGACGGGTATAGTCCAGCAGACGTTTTAAATTAAGGATATGCTGGTAATATCCTACTGTCCTGGGTGAATGGGTGTTGATGGAGGACAAATCAGAGGTATATTGGTTAATATCATACAGAAAAATTTCAAAATTTTCTAAGTTCATACTGAGCTGGGCATTATATAAGGCCAGCGTGTTCTGCGTATTATGGTAAGTACTTTTGCGCAGCTGCTGGGTAAAATAAGCGCTGATGTATAAGGTGGTAAGTGAAAGAAACACTAAAATGCAGGCAATAAATGCCAGCAGGCGGCTTCGGATAGAGTATATTTTTCTTGGATTCAACAAGCTTCTTTTGGTAATAAATGCCATAATTTAATCTCCTCATTGGGATGATTTGGGAAAAACATCATCAATATTGACAAAAAATGTGGTAAAGAGCTAAGAAAATTACAATAATAGCTAAGGATTGTTGATTGTGAAACAAGGTTTTTTTTATTAACATAATAGCACAAGCACATGAAAAAATAAACAAGGAGGAATTATTTTATGAAGCGTTTTCACACAAAACGATGGCTGCCATTAATGATGAGCTGTGCGCTGCTGGCCGGGTGCGGGGCAGGCGGAGGAAGCGAAACAGCTGCGGGGACGAACGGGGCAGAAAAGTCTGACAGCGGTTCGGGAACGGAAGCTGGGACTGCCAACGAAGCGGAAGATGCGATCGCGCAGCGTAAGGAAAGCGGAAATATCCCCACGCTGGTTGTGGCGTTTATGAACTGGTCCGGTTCGCCTAAAGGCCTGGAGCGTGTAGAAGAAAAAATGAGCGAATACACCGAAGAAACCCTTGGTGTACGTGTTAAGCTGGAAATCATGGATTCTGCGTCATATGGACAGGAAATGACGCTGATGCTGTCTTCTGGGGAGCAGGTGGATATTTTTAATACGAATTACATCGGCTACACCTCCAGCATCAATAAAGGGTATTGCATGGATCTTGAAGAAGACAATCTGATTCAAACCTATGGAAGCGGGATTCTTGAAACATTTAATTCGGATATGATCGATGCCTGCCGTGTTGACGGGTTGCTGTACGGCGTACCGCAGCAGAGGGATATGACTGTTGGATTAGGTGGTTTTGTTATCGGGGCGGAATATCTGGATGGAATCGGATTTGACTATGCTTCCATGTATGAAGAAGGCGATGAACTGATTTACACGGATATAGAAACCATTGAGGATATTTTCGCGCAGCTGCATGAAGCTTACCCGGATAAATATGTATTTGCGCCGGACAGCCCCAATCTTACCCAGGGAAATTTCTTTGATGACCTGGCAAGGGATAATTTTGGCGTGCTGCTTGATCCGGAAAACAGCCTGAAGGTAGAGAGCCTGTGGAGCAGTGAGGTTTTCCGTCAGTACTGTGAGCGGATGTACAAATGGAATCAGGCCGGATATATTTCCAAGGATGCCTTAACAGACAGCACCGCGCCTTCTGCACAGGTAAAGGCCGGAGTAGCTATGTCCTATATGGTTTCCACAAAGGTTGGAATTGCTCCCCAGGAGAAGGGACTTTGCGGAAGAGATATTGTGGTGTTCCAGACAGGGGAAGATTTGTTAAGAGCGTCTTCCGTTGCAAAATATCCGTGGAGCATTAATTCGATGACCGACTATCCGGTGGAATCCATGCAGCTGTTAAATGCCCTGTATACAGATCCGGTTCTTTCTAACTTTATCTGCTGGGGAGAAGAAGGGGTGGATTACGTGTACACCGATGACGGCCATATCACTTTCCCTGAAGGTGTGGATGCAGATAATGCCGAATATTACAATAATGTAAACTGGCTTCTTCCCAACCAGTTTATTGCGGAAATCTGGGAAGGCAACAGTTTTGATATTTGGGAAAAGACAGAGGAAATGAACAATTCCGGCATTGTATCGAAGGCCCTTGGCTTTGCTTTTGACAACAGTGCGGTAGCCAACGAATACACGGCGCTGACGAATGTATTTAATGAATATGCTTTTCAGTTAATGTATGGATTTGTAGAACCAGAAGCAGGGATCGCAGAGCTGACAGCCAAGATGAACGAAGCTGGAGAGGAAATTTATATTGAAGCCAAGCAGGAAGCATTAGATGCATGGGCAAAAGCAAATGGAGTTGAGTAAGCGGAAATGTCTGGATAGCGGAGGGGAAGATGAAAACAAAAATAAACAAAAAAACCATGAAAAAATATGGTCCGATTTATCTGATGGCTCTGCCGGGGCTGCTGTATTTGTTTATTAATAACTATATGCCGCTTCCCGGCCTGGTTCTGGCGTTTAAAAAATACAACGTAAAAAAGGGGATTTTTGGATCAGACTGGGCCGGATTGTCTAATTTCAAATATCTCTTTGCAACAAAAGACGCATTTATTATTACTCGCAATACGATCTGCTACAATGTGGCTTTTATTCTGATTAACGTTATCCTTGCGGTGGCAGTAGCGATTATTTTATCAGAATTAAATTCACGCCTGAAAAAGTTTTATCAGTCGGCTATCCTTCTGCCTCATTTGATTTCTGCCGTAATTATCAGTTATCTTGTGTTTGCCTTTTTGTCGACGGAAAATGGTTTTGTCAATAACTCGATTTTAAAGCCGCTGGGGGTGGAGGGGATCTCCTGGTACACAGAAAAGAAGTACTGGCCCTTTATCCTGATCTTTGTCAATGCATGGAAGAGAATCGGCTATGACTGTATTATCTACCTGGCAACCATTCTGGGATTTGACAAGGGGTATTATGAGGCGGCGGCCATCGACGGAGCGACAAAATGGCAGCAGATTACCAAAATTACGATTCCCATGCTGAAGCCAACCATCATTATGATGGTACTGATGGCAGTAGGACGTATTTTCTATTCGGATTTCGGTCTGTTTTATCAGGTTCCGCAAAATTCAGGCGCACTGTACTCCGTGACCAATACCATCGATACGTATGTATATCGCGGATTGCTGGAACTGGGAGATATCTCTATGTCCGCAGCGGCAGGACTGTACCAGTCGGTTGTAGGGTTTATCTTAATTCTTTCGGCTAACCTTCTGGTGCGCAAGCTGGATAAGGAAAGCGCATTGTTTTAAGGAGGAAAATATGAAAACAAGAGAAGACAGAAGATTTCAGATATTTGGTAATATTGTGATGATGGCGGCGGCACTGACCGCCATCATCCCCATGATTCTGCTGCTGGTGTCATCGCTGACGGACAATGATACCCTGATTCGGAACGGCTATTCGTTCTTCCCGGAAAAGTGGAGTCTGTCTGCATATCAGTACATTTTCCAGGGAAATAACTCCGCAATTCATGCTTACGGTATCTCGATTCTGCTTACGGCAACCGGAACAGTGCTTTCGCTGATCCTGACAACCACGCTGGCCTATGCATTATCGAAAAAAAATCTTCCCGGAAGAGGGATCCTGACCTTTTTGGTGGTATTTACGATGCTGTTTAATGGCGGCCTTGTTCCAACGTACATGAATTACACGAACACCTTTGGGTTAAAAAACACATTTTTTGGATTGCTTATTCCAAATCTTCTGATGAATGCATTTAATGTACTTCTGGTCAAATCGTATTTTGTGACCAGTGTTCCGGAAGAAATCATGGAAGCGGCGAATATGGACGGCGCTTCTGAATTTCAGATGTTTTATCAGATCGCCCTGCCTCTTTCCAAACCGATTATTGCGACGGTGGGACTGTTTGTAGGAATTGCCTACTGGAATGACTGGCAGAACGGATATATTTATCTGACGAGAAGAACCGACCTGTATTCGATCCAGAATCTGTTAAACCGGATGATTCAAAATATTCAGTTTCTGTCCCAGAGTGCAGGAAGCTCCGGCGAAGCCAGTATCGGTCTCTCCATGATTCCCACGGTGTCTGTGCGTATGGCGATGGCTGTGGTTGGTATTTTGCCGATTATCATTATCTATCCGTTTGTTCAGAATAGTTTTGTTAAAGGAATTACGTTAGGCGGCGTCAAGGGATAAATCAATTTATCTGTGCATGGGAAAGGAATGACGAAAACGATGACTGATTATAAAATTAATCCGGAAAAGATTACCCCATTTCCTCATTACTGGGAGATGTGTGTTGCAAGCTGCCATGCGTACACCGCATTGCGTGAAGACTACCGGGAACAGTTAACCCGTGCCCACAAAGAGCTGGGGTTTCGCTATATTCGGTTTCATGGTCTTTTTGATGATGATATGTGTGTCCTGGTCAAGAAAACGGATAAGCATACGGGAAAAGAAAATCTGGTGTACAATTTTGTAAATATTGATAATATCTATGATTTTATTCTGCGGATTGGAATGAAGCCCTTTATTGAGCTTGCGTTCATGCCTTCTGCTATTGCCAGGGGAGAGCAGACGCTGTTCCACTACAAGGCCAATGTTACCCCACCGGCGGATGTGAGAGAGTGGGGAAAGCTGGTAGGAAAATTTGTCCATCACCTTCTGGAGCGTTATGGAAGAGAAGAAGTGAGAAGCTGGTATTTTGAGGTATGGAACGAGCCGAATTTAAAAGCCTTCTGGGGAGGGACAAAGGAAGATTATTTTGATTTATATGAAGCCTCCGTAAACGCCATAAAAGAGGCAGACAGCCAGCTGAAGGTAGGCGGCCCGGCGACTTCCTGCAACATGTGGATACCGGATATGCTGGAATTCTGCAAAAAGAAAAATCTTCCTATTGATTTTGTTTCAACCCATCAGTATCCCACGGATGACCCATTGTGGAAATCGGGAATGAATCTGGAGGATTTCCGCAAAGCCGGATTTGTAACAAAAGTCAATGAGCGCGGCATTTTGAAAAAGATGGTGATGAAGGCAAAGCAGGAAGCGGACGGCCTTCCGTTATTCTACACCGAATGGAACGTATCTGCGGTTTTGGGTGATCAATGCCATGACACAACATATGCGTCCTCCATGATGGCCAAGATCCTGGCGGATAATGACAGCTATGTGGATGGGTATTCTCACTGGACATTTTCGGATATTTTTGAGGAAGGAAGCCAGTTTCCCGGGGTTTTTCATGGTGGATTCGGCCTGATGACGTATGGGGGAATCCCTAAACCGTCCTACCGCCTTATGGAACTGCTGCACAGAATGGGCGAAGAACGGCTGGAGGTTATATCTTCTGATGAAAACAGCACAGTAGAAATGCTGGCTGTAAAATCCGGGAAAAAGATCCAGGTGATGCTTTATAATTATGATATTGCAGAAGAAGCTCCCGGAGAGGAAGAAGTAGTCATCGATATCCGAAATCTTAAGGTAAAAAAGAATGCAGTGGTGTATCGAATCGATGAACAGCACAGCAACGCATACGAACTGTGGAAAAGCATGGGGTCACCGGAATACATAAAGAAAGAAGATGTAGAAAAGCTTTGCCGGGAATCGGAGTTAAGACTGGAAAACATGGAGATTGGTGAGGAAATTCGGCTGACGGTTTTACCTTATGCAGTTATCATGATGGAGATGGAGGAAGATACCGATGAGTGAAATCAGGCTGACAAACCATGAATCCGTAGAACGGGTGCTTGGGGAAATGACGCTTGAAGAGAAGGCCAAAATCATCACAGGTGCATCTACTTTTGGCACATATGCCATAGAGCGGCTGGGTATTCCCGCAGTAACCATGCAGGATAATGGAGCCGGAATCAATTTCCGGCAGACCTGTTCGAATCTTCTTACGCAGGGGAAAATTTACAACGAAGGGATTTTATCCAGATTTGGCGGGAGTAAGGAAAACGGGCTTACCTCGGAGCTTGTGTTTATTATGGATCACATTACGGACAGGGAAGCGCTGGATGAAGACGAGCGCGCTTTGCTGGAGGATTTCCTGACGTATTTAAAAGAGGAGTATGGAATTACTGATTTTCCGGATGCATTTCCGGTGAATGCGCTTTTGGGAGCGACATGGAATCCGCAAATGGTATATGAATGCGCAAAGGAAGCAGGTAAACAGGCATCGGCTATGGGTATCGATGTTCTTTTGGGAACGCCCTGTGTGAATATTCAGAGAGATCCCCGTGGAGGAAGAGGGTTTGAGAGCTTTTCCGAAGATCCTTGTCTTACGGCAAAGCTTGCTCCACAGATGTGCATCGGTATACAGGAGTCAGGCGTGCTGGCAGATGTAAAGCATTTTGCCGCCAATAATCAGGAGACGAACCGCAGGACGATCAGAGAGTGCATCAGCGAAAGGGCACTGGAAGAAATCTATTTTCCCGGTTTTAAAGCCTGTATTCAGGAGGGAAAAGTCGGGACGGTAATGAGTGCTTATAACTGGATTAATGGAGAGGCGTGTGCACAGAATCCGTGGCTTCTTAAGGATGTCCTGCGGGAAACATGGGGTTTTGACGGTTTGGTTATGTCGGACTGGGGAGGAGTTTACGATCAGGTAAAAGCCGTGTCTGCAGGAAATGATCTGACCATGCCCTTTGGAGATTCCCAGGCAATTATCAATGCAGTAAAAGATAAAACCCTGGAGGAAGAAAAATTAAATCAATGTGTCAGGCATTTCCTCCATGCAGTGGTGGACATGCCGGTGATGACCGGGAAACGGAGAAAAGGCTTTGACAGCGAAGCGGCAAGAAAAACTGCATATGCAGCTGCGGCAGAAGGAATTGTTTTGCTGAAAAATGAAGATACGCTTCCATTAAGCACACAGTCCTCGGTAGCCTTTTACGGAGAAAGATGCAGCCATTTCCAGGAAAGCGGCATCGGCAGCGGTCATGTGCACACCGATAAGACCAGCAGCATGACTGAACGGACAAAGGAATGGATTGGCGAAGAACGGGTAAAGTGGAATGACTGCAGAGGCTGTGATGCTGTGGTGGTCACCGCATGGATTAATGGACAGGAGGGCCAGGATCGCAGAAATCTGGAATTATCGCGGGAGGATAAGGAGCTTCTGCGCAAGGCAATCGCTGACGGGAAAAGAGAAAACGCGAAGGTCATCCTTATCCTGAATGTTGCAGCCCCAGTGGTGCTGACGGAGTTTATTGATTCCATTGATGCTCTGCTCTGCGTGTATTTTCCTGGAGAAGAAGGCGGGAATGTGGCGGCGGATATTTTGTTTGGCGGAATTAATCCATCGGGAAAGCTCCCCCATACATTTCCCAAAGCATACACAGATTGTCCGGCCTTTGGAAATTTTCCTGGGGAAAATGAGCAGGTAATGTATGGGGAAGGCATTTTTGTGGGATATCGCTGGTATGATACCAGGCATATTGAACCGATGTTTCCCTTTGGTTATGGGTTATCTTACACGGATTTTTCCATAGAAACTTCCGTAAAGCCTCCGGCAGAGGTCCGGATCGACGAAGAGCCGGTCAAAATCTGCGTGGCCGTGAAAAATACGGGAAACAGAACCGGAAAAGAAGTGGTTCAGCTCTATGTCCGCGACGTAAAATCAACCCTGCAAAAGCCGGATAAAGAACTGAAGGATTTCCGGAAAGTGGAGCTGAAACCTGGGGAAAGCAAGGAGATTACTTTCCAGCTGTCGAAAAAGGATCTGTCCTCTTATGATCCCGAATTAAAAGAATGGATCTGTGAACCAGGAGCCTTTGAGATCCTTATCGGCAATTCTGCCGGGAATATTTCGGTCAGGGAAACATTTTTGGCTGTTTGCGATAATCCTTATGCCTATGGGGAACGAACGAATTATAAGACACTGATTGATGACCCAAGAAGTTTGGAAATTATCTATCGGAATGTGCCGGGACAAAGGATCAGCAAAGAAGATTTTAAACGGCAGGTTGTGTATTTTTCCTTATCCATGAAGTTCAGGGAAGCGTATCCACTGTACATCGGAGGCAGTCTGACAGAATTTACGGAAGAAGAAAAGTGGAAGATATTTGACAAAATCTGCCTGGAGTTAAAGACGATCCATGTATCGGAAGATAATGATGCATCGCATTATAAAGAGCATGAGGTGTATTAATTATTCTGTGTTATAATGGGACAAGTAGAAAGGAGTGATGGACGATGTTAATCAGCCAGAAAATGCGCCAGTTAGCTCCAGAGTTAGACCCTCTGCGTCTTGGCACTGGCTGGAAGCCGGAGGATTTAGCAAAACCGCAGATCTTTATAGAAAGCACCTTTGGCGACAGTCATCCAGGTTCTGGCCATTTGGATCAATTAGTGGAAGCCGTTCGAGAAGGCGCTGCTGAGGCAGGAGGCTACGGAGCACGATACTTCTGTACGGATATGTGCGACGGGGAAAGTCAGGGTACGGACGGCATCAATTTTTCCCTGGCCAGTCGGGAGATGATCGCCAATATGATCGAGATTCAGGCGAATGCCACGCCCTTTGATGCAGGTGTGTACATCGCCAGCTGTGATAAAGGCATGCCTGGAAACCTGATGGGACTGGCACGGGTGAACATCCCTGCTGTGGTGGTCACAGGCGGTACGATGGCAGCTGGTCCGAACCTGCTTACTCTGGAACAGTTGGGGATGTACTCTGCCCAATTTGAACGCGGTGAAATCGATGAGGAAAAATTAAACTGGGCGAAGAATAATGCCTGCCCCAGCTGCGGAGCCTGTTCCTTTATTGGTACGGCCTCTACCATGCAGATCATGGCGGAAGCTTTAGGCTTGGCCCTGCCAGGCAGTGCTTTGCTTCCTGCCACCAGTCCTGACCTTATTCAATATGCCCGCAGCGCCGGAAAGCTGGCAGTAGAGCTGGCGCAGAAGGAGAAGATGAAACCTTCGGATATTGTTACCATGAAAAGCTTTGAGAATGCAATTCTGGTTCATGCCGCTGTTTCTGGTTCTACTAACTGTCTGCTGCATATCCCGGCGATTGCCCATGAGTTTGGCATTGAGATTACTGGCGATACCTTCGACCGCCTCCACCGTGGAGCTCATTATCTGCTGGATATCCGTCCTGCCGGCCGCTGGCCTGCTGAGTTTTTCTACTATGCTGGCGGTGTCCCTGCGATTATGGAGGAAATCAAAAGTACTCTGCATCTGGATGTTATGACGGTTACCGGAAAAACTCTGGGTGAAAATCTGGAGGAATTAAAGACGAACGGCTTTTATGAGCGATGCCAGAAATGGCTGGATGAAGCCAACCAGAAATACGGTTTATCCCTGACCAGAGCCGATATCATTCGTCCCTACAATCAAGCCATTGGTACGGACGGTTCGATCGCCGTTTTAAAGGGAAATCTGGCCCCCGAAGGCGCCGTGATCAAGCACACGGCCTGCCCCAAGGAAATGTTTTCGGCCATCCTTAACGCCCGTCCCTTTGACAGTGAGGAAGAATGTATTGACGCTGTACTCCACCATCGGATAAAGCCTGGCGACGCTGTATTTATCCGCTATGAAGGGCCGAAGGGTTCTGGGATGCCGGAAATGTTTTATACCTCCGAAGCGATTTCTTCCGATAAGGAACTGGGACGCTCGATTGCTTTGATTACTGATGGACGTTTTTCCGGCGCATCCACCGGCCCTGTGATCGGTCACTGTTCTCCCGAAGCCCAGGCAGGCGGGCCGATCGCTTTGGTTGAAGAGGGTGATCTTATTCAGCTGGATGTAAAGGAACGTATTTTGGCTATTGTGGGCGTAAAAGGAGAGCGAAAAACGCCGGAGGAGATAGAGGCTATCCTGGCTGAGCGTAAAAAACACTGGAAGCCCAAGCCCTTCAGATATTCCAGAGGTGTGCTGCGGCTGTTTTCTGAGCTGGCGGCTTCTCCGATGAAAGGCGCTTATCTGGAGTGGTGATTTTTATCGAACCGTTTATATCCGAATGATTCTGCCATGCAAGTACGATTTATGATGGCTGGATTGAGATTGTTTCTAGAGGGATATTATATGGCGGCCTGGATATGAAAGGTGAGTCATTTTTTTCGGAATGTGGTCGGTGCAGACCAGAAAGCAGTATTAGAGAGAAAGCCAGCGCGTTGATGTGCTGGCTTTCCCCTATTTTTTCCCTATACTTATAGCAAATAACGCTGTTCAAATTTAGAAACTGTCTTATTTGGCAGCATTTTAAGTATATGCATAGTTATTGTTAATCCTCAATTTCCGCATTAATTTTTTCGAAATATGTATCGATTGCCAGTCTCATACTAATCGGTGAATCATATTTTAATTGGAATCATATTTGGAAAGTATTTTTTCACTTTCTATACAAGAAAAAGCACCCAGCATCTGCAAGTGCTTTTCTGATAATTTTTCAATAATAAAATTCATAACTATTTCATTACTTTATCAAAGAG
>JAGHER010000162.1 GCA_017889125.1 Lachnospiraceae bacterium | reverse complement strand
CCTGGAAGGAGATGTATTTCCCTTCGGGGAAATGGGCCCTCCCCAGAATCTTTCGCAGAAGGAAGATCCGCTGGCGCAGGTTATTCAGCCCCTTTTCCCAGTCGCCTCCTTCCCCTTGAAGGAAGTTAATCAGATATTTTCGTTCCACGCCCTGGGAGCCGGCCTTCAGGAGCATACACAACAGCTGCATGCCCTTGGTCTGGGGATTGGCCGGAATTGGCAGCTCTATCCCCTGATAAAACAGAGAAAATCCGCCCAGTAACCGGGCATAAAAGCCGGTATATGGCCGTTCCTTCACTTCCTGTCCCTCCCTTCTGTTCCGTAAAACTGACAACAAAAGTACACTTTGGTTGTCACTGGTCATCTTCCATAAAAGTGGGAGAAAATCAAAGAAATCTATAGAATAAAAAAGAAAAACAAGAAAAAAGTCCCCGAAAGTGGGGACTGATGCAGTCAAAAAGCCAATAAATAAACCGACAACCAAAGTGTACTTTTGTTTACACTTCTGCCGCCGGTTTCTCACTCATTGGAGACAGTATAGCACATCGCCTGTTAAAAAAAGCATTTCATAGGCAGTGTATTTTAAATTTTTTTTATTTTTTTGCAAGAAATTTTACTCTTTTCTTTCCAAAATACCTTTTACAGCGCATTGTCAATACCCCACATCCCGCCATCCCTCTTCATTCTTCCCGCAAAAAGGAGCCACCCGGCCATGTAATATCAGCCTTTGATGACTCCTCATTTTTATCTCTTAATTAACTATCGCGTCTTTACTTCCTGCGTCTTTACTGCCCGCGCCTTCACCGTCCATACTTTTACCGTCCACATCCTTACCGGTAATTTCCGTAGCTATGGTACAGCTCTTTCACCTTATCGTAGGCCAGCTTCCTCCGGCGGTATTCATCCACCACGCCTTTATTGTTCATGGTTCGGGGTCTTGTGGAGAACCACTCGAAGCTGATGCGCACATCGCAGAACTGCCAGATGAACAGGCCGCTGCAGCCTTCCTGCTCAAAGACCGCCTTGATCTGGTGCTCTAACGCCTGGGCCTGATATTCCTCGGACCACTTGCACAAGGTGGGCGTGCGGTATCCGTAGATGGCGCCTGCGCCGATTTCCGTGATCAGGAAGGGGCGGCCGCTGCCCTCGGACTTTTCCTGCACCCACTGGTACAGATCCTGAAGATATGGCCCGGTCTTCTCGTCATGATACCATTCCGGATAGATATTGTAGGAAATAATCTCCGGAAAGCCCAGGCAGAGATCGGTCTTCCACTTGCAGCTGGCTGAGGAACGTGGCCGGGAAACGTCCAGGGAATGAATCAGGTCATACTGCCGTTCATAGCAGTCCCGGCCGTACTCGGTGTCGCTGGCACACTCATTCAGGATTCCCCAGATAATGATCGAGGGGTGATTGATGTGGGCCGTAATCATCTCCTGGATGCAGGCCTCGGCCTGTTCCTGGAAATGGGGATTTTCCATCTGTTCCAGAGAAAGCCCTCTGGCGTGATTTTCCTCCCACACCAGGAAGCCCTGCTGGTCGCAGAGATCAAGGAACAGAGGATCGTTGGGATAATGAACCGTACGCACGGCATTGGCCCCAAGATCCTTCATGATCTGCAGATCCTGCTCCATAGCCGCCAGGGGAAGAGCGCAGCCGTACATGGGGTGATCCTCATGACGGCAGAAGCCCTTGATGCGAAGCTTCTTTCCATTTAAAAGGATGTCCTTCCCTTCCGTCCGGATCTCCCGGAAGCCGGTCTGCTCGGTCAGATCGTCAAAAGGAACATCATCCCGGGAAAGAATGGCGGTGACCGGATAAAGCACCGGCGATTCCGGACTCCACTCCTGAATCACCCTCTCGCCTGCCTGCCCGTTTTCTCCTGTCGGCCACTTTTCGCCTGCCTGCCAATTCTCTCCAGCCTGCCCGTTCTCGCCCGCACGCCAGCTTTCTCCTGCCCGCCAGTCCTCTTCCACCAGAAGGGACTGCCCTGCCGGAAACATCACTTCCCGCCGGAAGCAAATCTGCTCCCCAAGCTTTACCGTAAGCTCTGCCTTCTGGTCATGGGCGGCTGTACTTTGAAGCTTTACCGACAGGCGCAGATGCCAGCCGTCAGCAGCCTTTACCGGAACAGCATGAAGGTATTCCACATAGGCGTCATGGATTTCCTCCAAGGTCACGCCGCGGCTGATGCCGCCGTAACTCATGTAATCATTGGGCACATGAAGGGCGCTTTCCTCGCTGAAGCGGTTGTCGGCATACACCTCCAGCCGATGGCTTCCCGGTGCCAGATTCTCGACCAGCAGAGAAAACGGGGTGTACGCATTGTAATGTGTCCCCACCTCCCGGCCGTCCACAAGCACTCTGGCTGTATGGCTGACACCCTGAAATACCAGACGCACCGTGCCCTCTGCCTGAAATTCCCGGAAGAAGCGGCCTACGCCGCGATACGCCGCAAAGTCCGGCAGGCTCTCCCAGCAGCAGGGCACCACTACGGGATACTCTTTCCCCTCCCATTCTCCAGAACAAGGAGAAAATGTCCACAAGCTTCCGCTCAGCTCCTGTACCTTGCGAATCTGATTAGTTTCAAACAATCGAATCACAGCCGATTATCCCCCTTAACTTGAAGTTATCTCTTAGCTAAAGTCATCCCTCAATGAAAGACATTATGCAGTTAATCAAAATTAACCCTTAATACCAGAAGATGCAATTCCTTCCACGAAGTACCGCTGCAGGAACACGAACAGAATCAGCACCGGAATCAACGCCACGGTAGCCGCTGCCATGATCTGCGCATAATTGGAGGAATACTGGGTATTGAACATACGCAGCATCAGCTGCACAGTTTTCTTGTTGGTGGTAGATAAGTAAATCAACGGACCCATAAAGTCATTCCACTCAAAGGTAAAGGAGGTGATGCACAGGGTAGCGATGGCAGGCTTGGACAGAGGCAGCATCAGCTTGGCCCAGATGCCGTACTCGCTGAGGCCGTCGATTCTGGCCGCCTCCAAAAGCTCCGTGGGTATGCCCATGAAAAACTGCCGCATCAGGAATACGCCTGTAGCAGTGAATGCATGCATCAGAACCAGTCCCAGATGGCTGTCAGTAAGGCCTACATTGGTCATCATAATGAACTGCGGAACCATGTATACCTGCCAGGGAATGGCAATGGTAAGCACGTACATCATAAAAATCAGATCCCGGCCCTTGAATTCCAGCTTGGCAAAAGCGTACGCCGCAAAACTGGAGGTTACCAGCTGCAGAACGGTGGTACACACCGTCAGCTTGGTGGTATTAAAGAAACCGGTAAGCAGAGGCACCTTTTCCCAGATCTCCTTGTAGTTGTTCCACTGAGGCACTTCCGGAATCCACTGAATGGGATAAGAGAATACATCCTTCTCCAGCTTCAGGGAGGAGGAGATCATCCAGGCAAAGGGAACCAGCATAACGCATGCCATAAGGATCAGGGCAGCGTAAATCAAAACCTTTTTTACCGGAGAGACCAGCCCGGTTTTGCTGTTTGTCATAACTCTTCCCCTCCTTTACAGATAACTGGTAAACTTTTTCTCGAATTTGAACTGTGTCAGCGTAATCACGATGATGATGGCCAACAGCACCATAGCGATGGCACTGGCGTAGCCGAACTTGGAGCTGACAAATGCCGTATTGTAAATATGGTATGCCAGAACCTTCGTGGCTTCTCCCGGGCCGCCCTGGGTGGTGATATACATGATATCATAGGACTTGAAGGTAGCCACAACCAGCATCATCAGGATGTAAAAGGTAGTTGGCGTCACGCAGGGCCAGGTAATATTGGTAAACTGCTGCCACTTGTTTGCGCCATCCAGGGACGCCGCCTCATACAGATCTCTGGACACACCCTGGAGGGCAGCCAGATAAACTACCATGTAATAGCCCATTCCCTTCCATACCGTCAGTCCGATGATCGTCGGCATAGCCCAGGTCGTGGACGCCGCCCATCTTGGCGGGTTCTGGATTCCGATTGCCATAAGGATGCTGTTGATCGGACCTCTGTCCGGATTAAACAGAGCCATCCATACCACAGCTATGGCCACCAGAGATGCCACATAGGGGAAGAACAGCACGGAGCGGAAGAATACACGTCCTTTCAGGGGCTTGTTCATCAGAATGGCCAGAAACAGGGCCAGGCCCAGAGTAACGGGAACCGTCACCACAGTGTAATAAATCGTATTTTTCAGAGAAATCCAAAAGCTCTTGTCTCGGGTAAACATCTGGATAAAGTTATCCAATCCCACAAACTTGATGTCCCCTCCCGAGTTCCACTCGCAGAAGCTGAGCAGAAGGGAAAAGACGATGGGAACAAAGGTAAAAATAAAAAAACCCAGCAGGTTCGGCAGGATAAAGGAATATGCGACCAGCTGTTTTCTTCTTGTGAGCGATTTCTTTTTATTCACGCTGCACCCTCCTTCCATCTTCTCCATATTGGAAACAGCTGCCCACAGGCAGCTGTTTCCAGCTAATGCGCCTTACTGCGCCATCAGATCCGTAATACGATCCTTCATATTCTGGATACCTTCATCTACCGTCACGCTCTTAGTCATAATTGCGCTGTGCTCCTCATCGGTGATGGTGGTTACATCCTTGCTGTAAATGCTTAAGGGTACCTCAACAACAGCCTTCTCGCAGGTCAGATACTTGGACAGACCTTCCGGTGCGTTGGGATAGGTATCATGGAGACTGTCAAAGATCTCTCCGATTGCATCAGAAGCATATCCGGGAACTACGCCGGTATTCGCCAGAACCTTCGCACCCTCTTCGCCGCAGATATACTTGATGAACTGCCATGCCTCTGCCGGATGATCGCCGTAAGCGCCGATGGAAACCGGAGTCACGCCGCCGATGGAGTTCTCATTGTTCATACCGTCATTGTTGGGAAGTGCGCATACGCCCCAGTTAAAGTCGCTGACATTCTCACACAGCATGTTGATGAACCAGGTGCCCATCTGCATCATGGCTGCCTGCTGATTGTAGAATACGCCACTGTAGTGGATATTGGAAGACTTCAGTGCGCCGTAATCCTGTACTACGCCCTCATCCTGCATAGCCAGGATCTCATTGTAGTAATCCTTCAGCACATCATAGGTATCTGCCTCCAGGAACTTGAAGGATTCCGTACGGTTGGGATACTCGTATACGTTGGAGGTCCAGGTATGTACATGGGCGCCGTATACCTTTTCATTACCCTCGCCGCTGGTCAGCTGGGTGGCCAGTGCGTGATAGTCTGCCATAGTCATGCCATCCTCCGGATAAGCCACGCCTGCAGCATCAAACAGATCCTTGTTGTAGAAGATCAGGTTGTTGTCATAGCGGAAGGGAAGCGCATAGGTCTTTCCATCCAGCTGCAGCTGCTCTACCAGGCCTGCATAATTAGCGGAATCAAATTCATCATCGCTGGCAATCAGATCATCCAGTGCCAGGATATGGCCCTGATTAATCAGTGCGGACAGTGCCGGTGTTCCCTTAGTGAACACAACGTCAAAGTTCTGCTTGCCGCTTAACTGGGTTACGATAACATTGTCATACTCATCTGCCGTAAACTCTACCGGCTCGATGGTGATGTTTGGATACTCTGCCGTAAAGGCGTCGAACATGGTCTTATAGTACTGGGTATTGGAATAATCCCAGAGAGCCACACGAAGAGTTACCTCCTCGCCTGTAGCCTCCTCAGTGGGAGCCTGGGCTACTTCTGCGGCTGTGGTATCTGCCGTATCACCGGAGCTGCTGCCTCCGCCGCCGCATCCTGCCAGTGTGCCTGCGGCCATCAGTGCCGCCATTCCTGCTGCCAACCATCTTCTTTTTCTCATGTTGTTTCCTCCTCGTTTCCATTATATGCCCTGGTTGTACGGGCTTTTTCCCCATGAAGCTGCGGCTTGCACCGCGCACCTCATCATCACCAGATGAACAGCTCCTTCTCCAAAAGCTTCATCACGGCTTCTATGAAATAATAATCCCCATAAATAATGGGAAATTCATGGGCTTCGTCATGGTAAGCGGCTGTACACCGCTCCAGAAGCTCGTCCGTCCCCGGATCCCAGCTGCACCGCTTTTCATCCAGCGCAGTGAGAAGCTTCATGGCCGCCCTGCGGTAAATCCGGCTGTCTGCCTCCTCCACATACTTGGAAAGCTCCAGCAGGCCGCAGGCTGCGATGGCTGCCGATGTGGAATCCTCCCACTGGCAGTCTGCCGGCTGGCGGAAATCCACCGGGATCAGTCCATTCTCCGGGATATTGGCCAGATAATAGTGAGCAATCCTTCTGGCCGTGTTCAGATAGCGCTCATCCTTCGTGTGGATGTAGCTTAAGGTAAAGCCGTAAAGACCCCAGCTCTGTCCTCTCGTCCAGGATGAGCCTACGCCAAAGCCCTGTCCGCCGTAGGTTCTCACCATCTCCCCGGATACCGGGTCAAACTCAACGATATGATTCACCGAGCCGTCATCCCGCACAAAGCAGCGGCTGGCCGTATCGGCATGGGCCCGGGCAATCTGTTCAAACCGCGGGTCCTTTGTCTCCTCACTTGCCCAATAAAGGAGAGGCAGGTTCATCATGCAGTCAATGATGGCCCAGCCTCTGTGGTCGTCATTGCCCCAATCATTCCAGGCACGGATAAACCGTCCTGCTAAATTAAATCGTCCTGCCAGATTATTGGCGGCCAGGATTCCTCTGTTCAAGGAGGCCTCATCCTTCTCCGCCCGGTAATGGGCTACCGCTGTGGGCAGCCACTTAAAGCCATTGTCATGGTCCAGACCCTTGGCATCCATCAGCACCGCATCCAGCTTTTCCTCGGTCTTTACCGCCGTCTCCCGGTAAAGGGAGTCTCCGGTTAAGGTGTAAAGCTGCCACATCATGCCGCCCCAGAAGCCATTGGTCCACCAGTTGATATCTGTGGTGGATTTATCGTCAAAGACACCGTCTGCGGCTGTGTAGGGGATCTTGTCCCGGTTCCGCTCGGTCACGGGCTTCATCTTGGCAGCAATCTTCTCTGCTGCCGCCTGGGCCCAGCGTCTTTCTTCATCTGACCAATTCATTTGCTCATCCCTCTCTTATCTTATGATTCTTTGATACCGGATTGCTCCGCACAAATCGCTCCCGCAATCCTCATCATAATTATAAGGAAATCCGAATCTCTTTTTCCTCTGCGGTAATCACCACTTCCTCATCACCCACCTGGACCTGCGGCCTGGATGCCAAAAGCTCCTCCTGGCTCTGGTGGAAATCCGCCGCCGCGCAGGATACCAGCACATGCAGTCCCGGCTCTAAGGTCTTCTTCACCGTAGGAATCACCGTCAGATTGTAAAGCAGGTTTGTGTTGGGAGAGGCTACCACCAGCTCCGGCTCCTGTCCGCTCTCGCCAAAGATGCAGCTGACGCCCCAGGGGAAGGCTGCCGTAACGCCGTCCTGTCCCGTATGTACATCTGCCGGATCGTACCGTCCGGTCTTTCGCCCGCTGGTCAGCTGGAAGCAATGCTCCTGTGGAAGGGCAAAGCTGCCGTCCGCCGTATCCACAGCTACGTCATTGACAATCTTGTGGATCCGCACATGCCATGGCGCCGTGCAGGGAACGATGATGGACTCAATCTCAACGCCGCTGATGGGGCGATACCGCACAGAAAGCCAGGAGGGATCTGCCGCGAAGGACTCAAAGCCTCTGCGCATGCAGTAACGGTCCTCTCCCTTTACGGATATGGCCAGCGTGCTGTCGAAGGCGCCATCTGCAAGATTTAAGCCCCGGGATACGCTGAAGCCGAATTGATTGGAATAGACAAATTTCTCGTATTTGGCTGCCCCCTGTCCGTGATCCTGCTTGCAGTGCTGTCCGGTCACATAGGCCAGCACATGGTCATGGCTATCATGCTGGACAATCATATGCGGATGGGGTAAGAATTTCGTCTTCTCATAGGGATAAACCTTCGGCTCCGATGTCCAGAAGGGGTGATCCTCATTGAGACCAAGAATCAGGAATGCCTTATTGCACCAGTAGGGGGATCCGCAGCCATTGTAATGCTCGCTCATAAACAGGTTGGGATACCCGTATCCGATGGACAGCACGCCGGAATTGTCAAATACAGGCCGCCGCATCCAGATTTCCAGATTCCGCAGGACAAGGTTTTTCAAAACACCGTAATCCACATCCAACTCCGCATAAGCCATAGCGGCAAAGGGGCTGCAGTGGGCATAGCGGTAGGTAAGGCTACGTCCAAAGGGAATCTCCTCGCCATTTCCCGCAAACCAGTAAACAAAATCGCCGTAGAACTGTGTGCTGCGCTCCTTAAGGATACGGCAGCGCTCCGGCTCTCTCTCCTCCATCAGATGGGCATAAATCAGCCCATAATAATGGATGGCAAAGGCCACGTAATAATCAATCTGTGTGGGATTTCCGTCATAGTACCAGCCGTCGCCTGTGTAGCAGCTCTCGATCAGGTCAAAATCCTCCTTCATCCGCGCCTCAGACCAGGGAAGTCCAAGGAGCTGGAAGGTCATATTTGTCAGAATACGGAAATACCGCCAGTTGTTCGTGGGCATATCGTAGTCATTCATCTGGTTCAGCCAGGTGTACAGACGCTTCTGATCCTCAGGAGACAGATCGTACCACAATCTCTGCTGATTGATGGCGATGGTAAAGACGAGAGCCGCTACCTCAACCATCTTCTGATCGAAGTCAAAGATATCGGCCCAGTACTCCTCATCCTCCGGATCAACGCCGTGAAGAATACCATCCCGATAGAGGACAAACCACTCTTCAATCTCCTGCTGCACCTTCTGATCCAGAGAAGAATTATCTGCGGACCACAGCGGCCCAAGGCCCCACAGGATCCGGGCAAAGCCTTCCATCCTAGCTGACTTCTCCCCGTAATGAACGCCTGTGTTGCCCACATAGAGAAAGGCATGGTGTGGACTGTAAAAGGGCTTCAGCGGCCGGATCGTATCCAAAAATAACGCCACCGCATCAGCCCGATTTTTCAAAGACACTTCCATGGGAATTTCTCCTCCTTTTCTCCAAATTTTCATGAAGTCATTATACTCTTTTTGTTACTTATTGTCAATTTATTTTAATCATTAATAATTTTTTTGTGCTATTTGTGATAAATCTACAGCTTAAACCATAATGCAGGACCAGGCATAAATCTGTATAGTAATACAATTTGAGGCGGCATTTTGCGGGTCTGCTCCCCGTTCTAATTCCGGCATTTGGGCATACATTATATCAAAACCAACGCTGCAGCCATCCCCCTGCCCTTCATGCCGCCTGTCCTGAGGGGCCAGACGCACACTGCTGCAGCCCATGTGAACGCGGAGGTTTCCCTGATGAGCGCAAAAACAAAAATCATTGTCCTGCGTATGAAAGAAATCATCTATACCGCTGTCTTTGCCGGTCTGGCCCTGCTGCTGGTGGCACTGTTTTTCTTTATGTTCCGCCGTGATAAGGCCTCATCTGAGCCGGCCAATCCATCTCAGGAGGCCAGCTACATCCCCGGTGTCTACTCCGCCTCCATAAAGCTGGCCAATGAACAGATCAATGTAGAGGTTACGGTGGATGCCGATGAGATCACATCAGTGGCGTTAAAGCCCTTAAGCGAATCCGTAGCCGCCATGTATCCCCTGGTGGAGCCAGCCATGCAGGACCTGGCCGGGCAGATTCTTAAATGTCAGTCCCTGGAGTCCGTGACCTGCCAGGAGGAGCAGAAGTATACGTCCTCTATGCTGCTGAATGCTGTGGAGCGGGCATTAGATAAGGCTCGGGCGGAGAGGTAAAAGAAGACGGAACGGGAGATATGCCAGATGCAATTGCTCTGGCACAGCGCCAAAAAGCGCGATAATTTATGTATGAAGATGTATAAATAATCACAAAACAAGACTATTTCCAAGACTTTTTTCGCCCTTTTCTGCAAAAAGGACGGCTGTTCAGGCGCTTACTTCTATCCGATTGCACCGCTGAACAGCCGTCTTTTTGTCACTGGACATTTTTTGTAAAAAACAAATGAAACATCTCCGCAGGCACATAAGCCTTCACCTGAATCCCATCTTCCCCGTACTCTTCCTCCAGAAGCTGGCCGGATTTGCGAATCAGCTGAAGCTTTCCCGCCTCGCTGTAGGGGAAGGTCTTTTCCAGATAAACATTCCGTCCCCGGAGAATGGTTTCCAGAAGCTCGAAAAGCTCCGGGATTCCCTCTCCCGTCTTTGCCGACAGCTTCACCTGATAATCGGCGGAAAAATCCCGCAGGGTTACGTCCTCCGGAAGCTGATCGATCTTATTAAAGACTGTAACCATCACCTTGTCCTGGATTTCCAGCTGGCGAAGGGTTTCATAGACCACGTACATCTGCATTTCCATCCGCGGGCTGGAGCAGTCCACCACATGGAGGATAATGTCACAGTAGCGGGCTTCCTCCAGAGTGCTCTTAAACGCCTCAATCAGATGATGGGGAAGCTTGCGGATAAAGCCTACCGTGTCCGTCAGGAGAAGCTCCTGTCCGCCGGGAAGGGCAAGGGAGCGGGTGGTGGGATCCAGAGTGGCAAAAAGCTTATCCTCTGCCAGAATCCCCGCGTTGGTCAGACGGTTTAATAAGGTGGACTTTCCAGCATTGGTGTAGCCTACAATGGCTGCCACGGGAACCCGGTTCCTGGTGCGCTGCTCACGCTGCACCTGGCGGTGGCGCTTCACATCCTCTAATTCTGCCTTCAGCTGGCCGATCCGCTGATGAATCAGACGGCGGTCTACCTCCAGCTTCGTCTCGCCGGGGCCCCGGGTGCCGATGCCGCCGCCCAGACGGGAAAGGGAATTGCGCATGCCTACCAGCCTTGCCGCACGGAAACGGAGCTGGGCCAGCTCCACCTGGATCTTTCCTTCCCTGGTTCTCGCCCTTGAGGCGAAAATATCCAGAATCACCATGGTGCGGTCCATCACCTTGGTATCCAGGGCCTCCTCCAGATTCCGCAGCTGGGCCGGAGACAATTCATCATCGCAGACCACGCCGGTGGCCTGGGTCTCCCACACCATCCATTTTACTTCTTCGATCTTTCCTTTTCCCAGATAGGTGCCTGGGTGGGCAGATTCCCGGTTCTGGATCACCATGCCTATGGTCTCTGCCCCGGCGGTTTTTACCAGCTCCTTAAGCTCCTCCAGAGAGCCTTCTGCATCCTCCTCCTGGCCGGTACTGACGCCGATCAGGATCACCCGCTCTTCGATTTCTTTATTTTCATAAAATTCTGCCATACGTTCTTATTCCCCCGGTATGCTTTGTGGCCGCTTGCTGCCGCCGGTATGCTTTATGACCTTATGACCATTTGCCTCCTTCGGCATATCTTTTACCTGGTTTCCAGGAAGGTGATCTCCTTCTGGGCCGCCTCATCCGGGCCATAGGCCGAGGTGTACTCCCGGAAAGCCGCCAGCGCTTCCTCGTACCGGCCTAAATATTCCAGGGCTGCCGCACGATTGAAGGATGCCTCCTTTAGGGCCAGGCCTGATTCTGCGCTGCTTCCGACGCTGGAATTGTCCTCCGCGCTCTGGCCTGCGCCGGAATTTTCCTCTGCGGTCTGGCCTGCGCCGGAATTGTCCTTCGCGCTCTGGCCTGCGCTGGTTCTTCCCTCTGCCGCCTGACCGATTGCCGCACTCTTTCCCGCAGAGATGGCCTGCTCAAAGCATTCCAGCGCCTGCGCATACTGCTCCGTCTCCATAAAGCCCATGCCCATGCGGTTAAAGACCTCCGGGCCTGCGCTTCCATCCTGGATGGCCGCCTGATAAATGGCGTCCGCATCCTGGGAAAGCCCGGCATCCGTCAGCGCCTTCCCCACCTCAGCTAATACCTCTGAGCGCCCGATAGACAAATCCTTCTCCTTTTCCTCTAGAGAAACCCCTTTCTCATAAGCGGCAAGGCTTCCCTGGGCATCCCCGGCCAATGCCAGAGACAGGGCCTCCCGGTAGCTGTATTCGGCACTCTCTCCGTCCAGCTGGGTCAGGATCTGATAGGTATGGGCAGCAGCAGCGTAATCCTTCAGCATATATTCTGCCTCCGCCCGGTATTTTAATACATCCGTCTCAAACTCGCCTACCCGTCCCTTCGATGCCAGGATAGCCGCCTCAAAATCCACAATAGCCTCTGCATAATCGCCCTGATTCAGTTTTTCGATTCCGGCCAGGCGAAGCTGATACTTATCGCCTGCTTCAGCCAGGCTTTCTGCCTCCTGGCTGATCGCGCCGCTGCTGGCAAGGCTCACGTTTTCCCCCGGCTTTTCCCGCAGCAAGAGAAAGCCCGCTCCCGCCAGGACGGCAATGCTGCAGACAATCACCGCCGCTCTCTGACCGGCGCCTCTGCGCCTTCTTCTCCTGCGCCTTCTTCTGGTATTTCCCATAACCGGCCTTCCTTTCTTCTATGATACTTTATGCCCTTGAATCTATGTTCTTCTTATGTTCGCAAGTCTGTGCTTTTCCTTATGCCTGCGAATCCGTGCTTCTCACTGTGCCCGCGAATCCGTGCTTCTCACTGTGCCTGCGAATCCGTGCTTCTCACTGTGCCCGCGAATCCGTGCTTCTCACTGTGCCTGCGAATCCGCGCTTCTCACTGTGCCTGCGAGTCTGTGCTTCCAAAACCGCCGTTCCGGCTTTCCGTCACCTCGTCATCCTCGGTGATGCCGTATTCCATGAAAATTCCCTGAGCAAAGGCCATGCCCTCAGAAAGCTCCAGCGTCTTTTCCTCCCGGCTGTCATTGAGAACCTTGATAAAAATATGTCCTTCATTATCGGAATAAAAATAATCACTGTCAATGATGCCTACAGTATTATTCATCTGCAGACGGTACTTGAAGCCCAGACCGCTTCGAGGATAAATCTGCAGCACCCAGTCCTCATCCATCCGCACGCGGATTCCGGTGGGAACCTTCACCGACTGGCCGGGATGAAGGGTAATGGGCAGAGTCAGGAAAAAGTCATAGCCAGCACTGCCTGCAGTCGCCCGGCGTGGAAGGCGGATGCGCTCATAAATTTCCCGAATCTCCTGTTCCTCTTGCGCCTCTCCGAAGGTATCTCTCCAGTCCTCCAGAAACTGCTCCCAGCTTACTTTTTCAAATTTTGCTACTCGCTTCATGCTTCGCTGTGCTCCTCTCTGTCGATCGTAATTGTGTTTTCGTCTGCCATGGTTTCCTGGGGCGGCTGCTCTGCTGTCTCATCCGGGAACCGCATCTGCAGCTCCTCCTGCACCTGGCTCTTGATCTCCTCCTCCTGCTCCGGATTTAAGCCCGGCAGGTCGGTGGCAGAGCCAATGCCGAAACGGCGCAGAAATTCCTCCGTGGTGGCAAACAAAGCAGGCCGGCCCGGCGCATCCAGACGGCCCACCTCGCAGACCAGATTGTACTCAATTAATTTATTTACCGCATGATCCGACTTTACGCCTCGGATCTTCTCGATTTCCATCTTGGTCACCGGCTGGCGGTAGGCAATGATGGACAATGTCTCCAGCACAACCTCCGTCAGCACCTGGCGTTTGGGCGTCGCCGCCACACGGATCAGATTCTCATAATATTCCGCCCGGGTGCACATCTGAAAGGCGTCCTCCAGCTCGATAATCTGGATGCCCTTCTTCTCCCGGTCATAGCGCGCCTTTAACCGCAGGGCCGCCTTTCGGGCGCAGTCCTCATTCTGTCCGATGGCCGCCGCCAGCTGTCTGGCCTCCACCGACTGGCCCATGGTAAAAAGCACCGCTTCCACAATGGCTTCCTGCTCCTTCTCATCTTCCGTAGGCGGAAATTCCAGCGTCAGCTGCCGGTATCCCGGGCCGTCCTTTTTCATCCGCGCCCCGGCTCCCTGAGCGCCCTCTGCCTGAGAAAGCAGCTGTGTCTTTCTCTCTGTCTCCATTCTGTTTTAACCCTTTCTCTATATCCAAGCCCTGGTCAGGCCACTGCGTTTTAACTCACCCTGTCCCTGCGAACCGCCTTACTGCCCTTGCGGATGGCCTGCTTTATTCCATCATCCCATCCAGGCCCTCCAGATCAAGATCCTCTTCCGCCCCTTCCGGTTCCAGCGTCTCGATCTCCATATCATCAAAAAGGTTCTCCTGGGTCAGATGGATTTTTCCGATTTTCATTAATTCCAGCACCGCCAGGAAGGTGACCACCACCTCCAGCTTGTCTGTGCTCTGCTCCAGAATCTGACGGAAACGGAAGGTGCGGTGCTTTCTGGCATAAGCCATCACCGAGCCAATCCGCTCCTCCAGGCTCACCGGCTCCTTCTTAATGGTGCCGAAAGAGCTGCGGACGCGGTCGATCTTATCTTCCTTCCGCTTCATCACCTGCTGGAAAATCGCCTGCAGTCTTGCCAGCGTCAGTCCATCCAAAAGCTGATCCAGATCCACCGGCGGCTCATAACGGGCCACCTCTGGCGGCACTGTGGCCGGTTTAAACAGATGCATCCCCGCCGAATCCTCCAGCTCTGCCAGCTCCTGGGATATGTACTTATACTTCTTGTATTCCAGAAGGCGGTTCACCAGCTCCGTCCTGGGATCCTCCTCCTCCCCTTCCTCTTCCTCCTCCCTGGGAAGAAGCATCCGGGATTTAATATCAATAAGCGTGGCCGCCATCACCAGGAAATCGCTGACCAGATTCAGATCCTCCTGATCCATATGGTTCACGTAATCCAGATACTGGTTGGTAATCTCCACAATGGGAATGTCATATATGCTTACTTTATTTTTCTCAATCAGATGCAGAAGCAGATCGAGGGGGCCCTCAAAATGCTCCAGCTTATACGAAATCTCCATGCTCTCTCCTGTAAAAGGCCTGCCTCTTTTTCCAATGGCTGCATATCGAAATCTTCGCAGCTGCGGCAAGGAACGCTGATCTCAGCCGCTGAATCCGTGTGCTGAACACATGGGCAGCCACATGTATTGACTGCCTGCGAAAATCACCGTCATTAAAGTATAGCAGAAAGAAAAGCGGCTGTAAATCCCAACCGCTTTGTAAATTTGCATTGTAAATTTCCCTAATATGGATGCCGTCCGATCCGCCCCACCAGGACTTTTTCGCCATCCCCAATTTTCTCATCCGTCCACCAAAAATAAATCCGCAGATCGGAATCCTTACGAATAAGCTTTAAATGCGGTTCACATCGAATGCTTACTTCACTGGCAGCCTCCTGTCCATTTAACCGTTCATAATATGTAAATGGAAAAAACAGCTTATCTCTGTGCGCAGCATCACCGCTGCACGCTAAAAGCCTCGATGACAACTGATTCTCTGCTTCCTTCAAATTGTTATAGTACTCGCGGTACAATCCAATAGCTTCATCATTGAGGACGGACAGATTTTCCGTGATTTCCTTTGCATGCTGTGGGAAATCTTTAATATTGCACATTTCCTGAACAATGTCTTTGGCGAAATGGCTGTTAATAAAACAGGACTGCATAAATTCTGCATATTCTTCCGCAGTTTTTATTTCTGCCAGGATGGACCGTCTCCTGCTGATATATCCTTTCCGTTCAGAAGCAGCATCAGGATATTCACCCAAACTAATCAGCAGCTTTTTCCTGTCCGAATCATCTGATTGCGCTGCTGCCTGCTTTCCCAGAATTTCCATGAGCATCCTCCGGTCATCTTCCGCCCCTTCTCCCCTGCTACCGAACAGCCAATCTGCAAATTCTACGCCTTCTTCGACTTCCTGTGCCCAGATCGAATCATCATACAAAAGAGACTCGTTAATCTCACGTAAGTAATCTGAGATATCCGCCAAATTCATAATCTCTTCACTGCGCACCAGCAGATTTGGCCGGTCTGCTGTATATCCCAGGGTTTCCTCTATAAACGTATTACTTACCTGCATTCCGTCTCCTTATCTCAAATAATTCGCGTAAATCCTGGCTCTTTTGATCGAAAAAGCCTTTCGGCCATGCGGATAGCTCCCCTGTTTTCGTCAGGGAAATCTCTGTTCTCTGGATCTGCCCGTCTTCGCAGGCGAAAAATTGAACAAGTACATTTTCTGTAATTTTCTGACAAGCTGCCTGCATCCGAACCCCGTCAATAATATGCTCGCTGTGGGTCTCGATAATCACCTGGACGCCTGCAGAGGATAATAGTTCCAAGAATTTCCCCATATTGCTCTGAGCACAGGGGTGGAGATGTGCTTCCGGATTTTCGATAATCAGCACTGCATTTTCCAAAGAAGAGCACCAAAGCCCAATCGTTACAATCGACAAAATATAGCTGATTCCGAATCCGGTCATCGTCGGCAAAACGGCCTGATCCACCAGCGCGTTTCCGTATTTAATATCGGCCGCAGCCCGCACTAAATCCGTGGAAACAGAAAGATTTACATCTCCCAATATGGCATTCATCCAGTTTTCCACACTAACAGAAAACTTCTCTGGCGTCTTCGAAAAAGAAAGAATAGGCGGCACCGAACGCCCCTCCATATCCGCCCGATCAATCAAATACGCCGCATTCGATCCGTCGCTTAAAATACCGTCATCCATAACTGCCGGATAAGAAAGCCGCGGCCCCTGCCTCTCTGCATTCAAATAAAACAGACGGCTCTTTAAATCCCCTCCGGTTTTTGCAAAAAGCAGCTTCAGCGAAGACAATTTGTCAATAGAATACTCAATCTGCACTTCTGCCGTTTCTTCCTGCAGCCCGATGTGAAAATCACCGGTTTCCAGCTCTTCCGGATTCTGCGAAACCAGGGTTCTGGGATTCCCCACAGCAATGCCCATAGCGGACGATGCATCAATTGTATTCCGATCCGCGACGAATGCGGATTTATGCACCAAAAGCAGCGCCTGAATAACAGAAGATTTTCCTGATGCATTTGCTCCGGCAAAGATTGTCATCTCATTCAGCGGAATCTTGGCATAAGGGAAGCATTTGAAATTTTCCAATATAATTTTCTTTAACATAAACATTCCTCCAGGATG
>JAGHER010000161.1 GCA_017889125.1 Lachnospiraceae bacterium | reverse complement strand
GCGGACTGGCGCCATGTTTGCCTGGCAGAAATACGGGGTGAAGCCTGACGTGATGACGGTGGCAAAGGCCCTGGGAAACGGCGTGCCGGTAGGCGCATTCCTGGCCTGCGGCAAGGCTGCCTCCTGCTTGGTGCCCGGAGACCACGGCACCACCTACGGCGGAAATCCCTTCGTCTGCGCGGCGGCCTCCAAGGTGCTGGATATCTTTAAAGAAAGAAATCTTACCGCCCATGTGGAGGAGATGGGGCAGTATCTGTGGGAGAAGCTGGAGGAATTAAAGAGCCGCTACCCGGAAGTCTGCGGCCACCGGGGAATGGGTTTGATGCAGGGGCTGGAGCTTACGGTGCCTGTGGGTCCCATTGCGGCAAACGCCCTTTTGGAGCAGAAGCTGGTGTTAATCACCGCCGGAACCAATGTGATCCGCTTTGTGCCGCCGCTGGTGATTGAGAAGGAACATGTGGATGAGATGATTGTACGGCTTGGACGGGCGATAGAGGCGGTGAAAAAATCATGACAGAACAGAGTACCATACAGGAATTTTTAGAAACGCTGTCCTCCAACGCGCCGGTACCCGGCGGCGGAGGCGCATCCTCTGTGGCCGGAGCCATTGGCGCTGGACTGGGACAGATGGTGTCCAATCTGACTATCGGAAAGAAGCGGTATGCCGATGTGGAGGAAGAGGTGACGGAAGCCAGGGAGCAGCTTAAAAGCCTGATGGAGGAATTTGTCCGCCTGGCGAAGGCCGATGAGGAGGTCTTTGCTCCCCTGGCGGCCTGCTACAAGCTTCCCAAAGATACGGAGGAGCAGCGGGAATACAGGGATCGGGTTATGGAGGAAAATCTGCTGGCTGCCAGCCTTGTCCCCATTGCGATTATGGAAAAGTCCTTGGAGGCTCTTGAACTGATGAAGGAGCTGGGGGAAAAGGGAAGCCGCATGGCCGTCAGTGACGTGGGCGTAGGCGTACAGATGCTCCGGGCCGCTCTCCTAGGGGCGGTGATGAATGTGTACATTAACACCAAATCCATGAAAAACCGGGAGAAGGCAGAGGAGCTGAACCAGTACGCAGAGAAAATGGTAAAGGACGGCACCGGCCTGGCAGATGGAATTTATGAGACGGTCTGCAGGGGATTAAAAGCCGGATGATGAGGAGGACAGCCAATGATTACATTAAAAGGCGCAGCGGTGTCTGCCAGGATTAAGGAAGAAGTCAGCGAAATGTTGGAGAAGCTTGGCGGCGCCGTGCCACGGCTGGCCATCGTCCGGGTAGGGGAAAAGCCCGATGACATTTCCTATGAAAAGGGCGCCAAAAAGAAGATGGAAAGCTTCGGTTTGGCCTGGGAATCCTACGTTTTTCCGGAGGACATCAGCCACCAGGATTTCCGCGAGGAATTTATCAAAATCAATGCCGATCCCCAGATTGACGGGATTCTCCTCCTTCGCCCCCTGCCCAGACAGATCGATGAGAAGGAGATCGAGCGGCTTATTGACCCGGGTAAGGATCTGGACGGCATCTCCCCGGAAAATATTGCCAAGGTCTTTGCCGGGGACAGTACTGGATTTGCCCCCTGCACGGCCGAGGCGGTGATTCAGGTGCTGAAGGCCAATGACATTCCCATAGCAGGGAAACGGGTCACCATTGTGGGCCGCAGCATGGTGGTGGGAAAGCCTCTTGCCATGCTCTTTGTAAAGGAAAATGCCACCGTCACCATCTGCCACACGAAGACAGCCGATCTGGAAGGCGCCTGCCGGAATGCAGAAATCCTGGCCGCCGCCGCTGGAAAGGCCAGGATGTTAGATGGACGTTATGTGGGCCAGGATGCTGTGGTCATCGATGTGGGTATTAATGTGGATGAAAACGGAAAGCTGTGCGGCGATGTGGATTTTGATTCTATCCAGGAAACCGCCTCCATGGCCACGCCGGTGCCTGGCGGCGTAGGGGCAGTGACCACCGCTGTGCTGGCTTTGCATTTGGTGCAGGCGGCTGCGCGGCGGGCGGAGAAGTAAGACGTTCTTGCGGGGAAAATGCGGCAGTTCTTTGGGGGCTGCCGCATTTGATGTAATGGTTTTTTGCAAGGAGCTGCCGCATTTAATGTGACAGCTCTTTGCGGGGGCTACCAGAATTAATGCGACAGCCCTGAGTCGGATTTTTGTCGAATCGCAGCGTTTTCTCGGAAAAATCGTGTACATCCGCTGGGGATTCTAAGGAAAAAGTGAATTAGTCGGTGTTTCTTTATATCCGCATCATTCCCGACATAATGCATCCCCCGGCTGCGCCGCGGCTCTGGATTAAAGAAAGCTGGGCCGCATCGGCCTGGATGCCGCCGATGGCGTACACAGGGATGGAGACACTTTGGCAGACCTCCTCCAGAAAATCCAGCCCTCTGGGCGGCAGTCCCTTTTTGCAGTCGGTTTGAAAAATGTGGCCTGCAGTCAGATAGGAGGCTCCTAAGCTGGCGGCCAGTCTGGCCTCATCAGCGGAATGGACGGAGACGCCGATTCCATCAAAATCTTTCAGGGCATCAGTACCCTGGAGGGATTTCAAAATGGGGAGCGGGAGATGAATCTGCCTGCTCCCTGCGGCTTTTGCTGCCCGATAATAGGTGTGGCAGATGCAGGGAACCTGATACCTGCTGCAGATTTCCAGAACCTGCGAGAAAAGAAGAGAATATTCCTCCTCCGACAGATCCTTTTCCCGGAGAATCAGAGCCCTGGGGTGAAGGCGGCACACCCGTTCAATCTGCTCGAGGAATGGGCGGGTGCAGAGGCGACGGTTGGTTACTGCGATGATTTGGTTAAACAATCCGGCAGAAGGTGCCGGTTCTTTTTTTATTTCTGTATTTTGCATGTGAAGGATCTCCAAATGATATCGAACATACGTAGTGATCAGTTTGCAATTCTTCATGTTCTTATGACTATGCTGTCTGAAATAAGGTTATTGCTGCAAAAGCTGCGCAACGGCTGGTGTAGCCTGCCACTACATCATCAAATGGTTAGATGGCATTATAGCATAAGCAAATTTGGATTGCAATATGCTTTCGGAAAGTCCCTATCAATTCTCGAATAAAATCCCATTTTACACACAAACTAATCCCAAAGGCGCAGGGACAACCCCAGGCCTGGGAAGGAGAATGGAAAAATGGGAATCATTATTGCACTGCTTTCCGGCGCACTGATGAGTGTGCAGG
>JAGHER010000160.1 GCA_017889125.1 Lachnospiraceae bacterium | reverse complement strand
TCGCCTATTTTTCTGCTTTCTGCAGTCTGCTTCTCTTTTTCACAGTTTGGTTCTGCTTCCTGCAGCCTGCTCTTCACAGTCAATTTCTGCTTTCTGCAGCCTGGCTGCGGCCAGATCAAGCTGGGTCTTTTCCAAGCCCAGACGCAGATACTCTGCCAGCCCCGCCCAGGATGCAAGGGCTGGTTCCGGGTCAAATCGGGTCTGGTGGCGTTTCGCTTCCATTGCTTGTTTAAGATTTCCAAGCTCCGCCGCCGCCAGATACAGGCCCAGGCCCTCCGCCTCTTCTTCCAGACTGGCCAGCTGGGCCAGAAGCTCCGCCTGCACGGAATTCAGGCCGCTTTGAAATAAATCTCCCAAAAGACCCTGGATATCCCGCAGACATTGTTCCGCACGCCTTATGGCCGGGATGTCCGGCGCTGCAAGGGCTTCCCCCGATGCCGCAATATCCGTTCCCGGCACCGCGATATTTTCTCCCCGTGCCGTAAAACTCTTCCGCTCAAAATATTCCACAGGATAAAGGCACAGCCTTCCCTCTTCCAGATACGGGATGCCAAAAAAACATACCGCCGTCTCCCCGCGGCTCTCCAGACGTTCGCCAAGCTGCTCCAGGGCGCGGATGGTGTTTTTTTCGTCTGGGGAATAGTTTACTGCCACCTGAAGGGTGCGGCCCTCCCAATCGGCAATCTCCATGGAAAAGCGCTGCCGCACAGTGTCAAAGCTTCCCTTTTTGCAGCGAATCGCCCCAACCAATACAGGTTCCCGGCCCTTTAGCTTCTCCCCATCAAGAAGCTTCCGGTAATCCCACACCACCATCCGCTGCACCTCTTCCCGGCAAAGGTTCCGGCTTCCCACAATCTCACTTTTCGTCTCTTTGCTCACGGACAGCCTTCCATCAGCAGCAGCCTTGGGGTGAATGAGGAAAAATTCCAGCTCCATCATTCTCTCCCGGCTGCAGTTTAATCCCCAGGGAGCCTCTGCGTGCTCATTCTTTCCCGGCGGACGGCGGCGCACTCCCTCATAGAAGGAGGGGCGGGCATCCACCCAGGTGTACCATCTGCCCTGGTCCATCTCCAGAAAATAATACCGCTCTCCCTCATAGCCGGACTTGCTTTTAAAAGGCGCGGCCGCCACTCCCGTAAGATGCAGGCGCGGCATCGATTGGTAGGTATCCCGAAAGGTTCCTGCCAGATAACGGATCCCCTCCGGCTTTTTCGCCTCCTCCAGACGGCAGGCATCCTGGTACAAAGAAAGTAGTCTGGTCATCAGATCCTTTTCATCAAATGCCGCAGACCGGGCAAAATACTGCCGGTACTCGAAAGCACTGCTGCGCAGACGGCCGGAAAACGCCGGAAGGCCCGCTCCATGGCAGATAATCGCCAGCCGCTCCATAGTTTCCTCCGCATCCGGCGACAGGCGGGAAAGGCCGGTAAGCAGCTGCAGTCGGATTCCCTCCCGAACAGAAACCAACGCCTGGGAAATCGCTTCTCTGTCCCAGCTCTCCTGACTTTCTTCTGCCGCCTTAAGCTGCTCCAGAGAAATGGCCCCTTTTTCCATCTGGTATGCAAGAATTGCCAGCGCCTTGTGGGGGCAGAGCCCCTTTTTATGGCAGGTGCAGGTGGAATATTCCATAGGGCTCAGGAGCTTGACCACGGTATTCTCCCAGGGAAACCGCACGGTGACGATGCTTCCTGCCTGAATCTGCGGGAGCTCGCCGGATTCTATGCGGGCTGAAAATGTCTGGCAGGCCCTGGTTCCCGCCGCTTGCCTGAGTTTGGCCAGCGGGAATGCCAGAAGCTCCTGTTCCAGGGCAGAGCGGAGCACAGAAGCCGACGGAGGCGGAGCGGCCGGCTGGGACGCAGAAGCTGCCGGGGCTGCAGACGCTGGCTCTGGAGCAGAAACTACCGCAGCTCCTGACGCTGGCTCTGGCACAAATTCCGCCACGGCTGCAGACGCTGGCTCTGGCGCAGAACCCGCCGCAGCTCCTGACGCTGGCTCTGGCACAGAACCCGCCGCAGCACCTGACGCTGGTTTTGGCACAAATTCCGCCGCGACTGCAGATGCTGGCTCTGGCACAGCTTCTCCCTGCGGATTCTCCCGCTCACCGCCCTCTTTCTCCAGTTCCCGCCGCAGAAAAACCATTGCCCCGATCCGATGGCGGCACATGCTGCGTGAGGGACAGCTGCAGGTGCTGCTTCCCAATGGCACACGGATCCGGCAGGATGCCTCTTTCCAGGTGACCTGGGCTTCCTCTTCGCTCCAGACCGCCTCCGGCGTCTCCTGCTCCAGATCCTTATATCCCCGCTTTACGCTTCCCCGGTTGGAAAGCCCGGTCAAATATTCATCATCTGCCTGCAGCAGCAGTTTTTTTAATTCTTCCATACTTCCGTCCTCATTTTCATCCTCTAAGGAAACGCTTTAACCAGCGTTTCCCTAACGCTACCCTTCATCCCATGACTTTCCCCATAAAATCGCCCAGAGCTTCCGGGGTCATGGCCCCCACAAAGGCCCCTAGCTGGGCCAGCTGCTCTGCCGTCTTCCGGTCATAGGCCGGATTCGCTTCCCTGTCCAGGGCAATCAGGCAGATCAGCCGGGCTCCGCTCTCGATGATGCCTCTGCTTACGGAAAGAAGCCTGGTGACGCTGCCGCCCTCGCAAAGATCCGACACCAGCACCACCATGGTTTTATGGGGATTGTCAATCAGCGATTCGCAGTACTGCAGGGCGCCGCCGATATTGGTTCCCCCGCCTAATTGAATGCTCATCAGCGCGGCCACCGGATCATCCAGATGACTGCTCAAATCCACCACCTGCGTATCAAAAATCACCAGCCTTGTATCCAGCATGGGAAGGCTGGAAAAAATCCCCGCCATCACCGCGCTGTGAATCACCGAGTCCAGCATGGAACCGCTCTCATCCACAGCAATCACCACTCTCCATTCACTGTATTTCCGGGTACGGCTGCTGAAACAAATCTGTTCCAGACACAGCCTTTTCTTCTCCAGATCGTAGTGCCGGAGATTTTTCTGAATGGTCTTTTTCACATCCAGGTTGCGGATGGACTTTATCTGACTGGGACGATTTCTGTCCAGGCTTCCAAGCAGGGAACGGCGAATATCCTGCCGAAGCGTCTCGGCAATCTCCTCCGCCACCTTTTTGACAATCCGTCGGGCCGTCTCCAGCACCTCGCCTTTCATCAAATGCTTTAACTGGAGGATGGTTTTTAACAGCTCCTGATTGGGCTCCAGTCTTTCCAGCACCTCTTTATCCGTCAAAAGTTCCGTCAGATGATAGCGTTCCAGCGCATGCCGTTCCAGGATCTCCACCGTCTCCTTTGGGAAAAGCCGTCTGATTTTCGAAATCCAGGCGGCGGCTGTCAGCTGGCTTTCCCCCGTACCGCCCACCCGGCTGCGCACATCATCCCCATATTCCCGGGAATAAAGAAAATCCAGCGCCTCCTCCAGATCCACGCAGGAAAGGCTGCCTCCCAGCAAGGCTCCCTGTCCAAAGGCAATCTGATTCCTTGCCTGCTTTCCCAGGATCAGACGCCAGCGGTTCAATACCTCCGCATCCTTTGCAGCTGATGGATAACTGTTTCTGTCTGCTGTCATGGCTGCCTCCCTTCCGCACGGGCTTCTTCTCCTGCTTTTTCTGTTTCTTCCGCACTTCCCGGCCTTTTCACCTTATCTTCGCCTTTCATCCGTCCCATCGCCTCCCGGATCTGTGCATCCAGGGCTGCGCCGTAGGCGTATTCCTGTGGTCTGGGGCCGGTTCCCCGCAAAATATCCCGGCTCCTTCTGCCGTGAAGGGCGGCGGCAGATGCCGCAATCCGGTCAGTTTCCATGGGGGTAAAATAGCTGAAGGCCAGCCGGAATTCCGGCAGCATCTGCATAAATTTCTCCAGAGAAAGACTGCCTAAAAGTCCATCCATCAGCGTCAGGAAATCGCCGTCAGCAAAGACGAAATCATGGGCGGTAAAAAACAGGCCCCTGAGAAAGGCAGCACTTTTTCGGCGCATGGAATCCGTTCCCCGCATATACCCTTCAGCCGCAGTCCTGATCTGCGCGCCAAATCTCCCATCACAGCCATAGAGAAGGCCAAGGACAGCGCCCTCCACACTTGGATTCACAGGCTTTTTCTCCAGCATCCGCTCCATGGCTTCCGCAAAGGCAGGCCGGTATTCCTGGCAGCTCTCCTTCCCCGCAGCCTGATAAAGGCTTCGCAGGGCTTCCATGCAGGCCTGCTGCTGATCCTCTCCCACCTGCCCCATAAAGGGCAAAAGTTGAAGAAGCTTTTCAATGCAGCGGCGGATCAGGCCATCCAGATCCATCCTCCCTCTGGCCTGGTAAAGATCCTGAAGCTCTCCAAGCATCACCAGATGAGAAAATCCTGTGCTTAAGGAGAAGAAATCCCCATCCTCTGCCAGTATCCGGGAAAATTCTGCCGCCATCCGCTCCTGCTCATCCTCCAGTCCCATGAGGAAACTGTCTGCCAGAAGCTTTGCCCCTTCTCCACAGCCTCCGCAGTCCAAAAAACGGGTGCGAAGCCGCGCCCGCACCGCCTCCTTAAGGGTGCCGCCGGACACGCTGGCATCAATCAGGGCGGCTGTCACCGGCGCCGACCAGCGGTAGCTCCAGACCTCCCGGATCCGGCTTCTGTCCCGGCGTGCCACCAAGTCCGCCCCCTTCTTCCGTTTGGCAAAGCCGCAGCCTAGAAATTCCGTCTGATAAAAAAAACGGCTCATCTGCAGATGCTTTTTCTTTGAAAAGATCTCCAGGGTACATTCCTGCTCCGCCGCCGTATGAATTTTCAGGCCAAAGAGCCTGCACTGCCGTTCAAAATCATCCAGAAGCGGCGGCCGCACAGCCTCTGCACACAATTCTCCTGCCTGCTCCCCGGTAACCAGCCGGGAAAGGATGCGCAGCGGGCCGTCCGTAGACAAACTGTACTCCCCTTTTACAAAGGAGGACAGGGCGCAGTCTCTAAGCTCATAGAGGCCGGGAGCCTTTTTCCCCCGAAGCTTGGCCAGACCCTCTGCCATAGAAAAGGCGCAGGCCTCGTCATAGACGGAAATGCTCTCCTCCTTCTGCCTGGCTTTCCTTCCTGTCGCAGCCAGGAAATGAAGCACCGCCTCCCGGTAAGCCTCCTGTTCGCCCCCATCCTTCGAAAGCCCTTTAAAAACCCAGTCATAGAAGGCCGGTGAGGGCATGCCGCTGGCGTAACCATTTAACGCATCCGCCGCTTCCATGGAATAAGCCATGGGGTACACGGTCTGCAGCTGCTCGCCGATATGGTGGAGGACTACCGGCTCACCCTTAAAACGGAGGCTTGCTTTTGCATCCGCTTCACGCAATCCTTCATCCGCCCCAGCCGAAGATTTTTCCCATTCCAAAAGCGCCTCCAGCCCGGCCGTATGAAACCCGCCGGTAACCACCAGAATCCGCCGGTAATGCCGGGAAGCCTCTGCAATCTGCTGTGCCATATACCTCTCCCGCAGAAGGCAGCCTTCCGCCTCCAGCTCTTCCTCCGATGTGTGCTCACGGGATAGACCGCAGTAAATGCGCATCTGGCGGACAAAGGTCGCCGTCTCCTGCCAAAGACCCTGAATCTCAAAATATTTTTCCCAGAATTCCTCGAAATCCCGAAGGCCGGTCCGCTGGCAAAGCTCCTCAAGATAGCGGCTGCGGGTCAACAGATAATCATCATTGTAGGTCTGCTTCTCCCCCTCCCTGCGGACGCCCCGGTTCTCGGCGGTGCCTGCAAGAATTTCCATATATGGAAGGTCGATAAATCCAGCCTTTATCCCCATCCTTTCCGCCTCCCGCAGAGCCGTAAGCTCCGGAGAACAGTCCAGAAATGGATAGTAGCATTTGTATTCCTGCTTTTGGGGGCTGATTATCCCCTCCCGGTCATTGTAGGCATAATAGAGGGCCAGCGGAGGCCTTGTATCCTTATGTACCAGCACAGGGATCAGATGCTCCGCATTCTTCGGCCC
>JAGHER010000159.1 GCA_017889125.1 Lachnospiraceae bacterium | reverse complement strand
GATATGCCCTAATGAGCGTCGGAAATTCTACGGGCACTCAATACCTTAGATGCTCCAAACGGGCCGACAACAAGAGCTGTGAGGGCTGTGGCAAATTGAAAACCCATGACTTTGAGAGTTTTATTTTTGGAGAAATGGCAAAGAAAATGGGCCAGTTTGAAAGCCTGATAGGAGGAAATGAGGACAGAATAGACCCGAGGATTACGGCCCTTCAAATCGAATTGGCACAAGTGGATGAGGAAATTGAAAAGCTGCTTGATACTTTGAGCGGCGCAAATCCGATTCTTCTTTCCTACGCCAACAGCAAAATTGAAACGCTGGACACAAAACGCCAGAACCTTGTAAAAGAGATTGCCGACCTATCGGCAGAAGTTATGTCTCCGAGGCAGATTAGAGAACTTTCCAGCCATATTCACAACTGGGAAAATATCAGCTTTGAGGACAGAAGGAAAGTTATTGATGGCCTGATAACACAAATAAAGGCCACAAGCGAGTATGTGCAGATTGAATGGAAAATCTAAGCATTTTCCATTCCGCACTTTTTAACTGCGTCTTGTGTGCCCTTGTCAAGAGATGTAATGGCTAATTCTTAGGGTAAGGTTTTTTACAATCCGTTCGGCCGACCAGATAATCGATGCTGGTATCATAGAAATCTGCCAGCCTACTTAAGATTTCGATAGGAATTGCACGTTCATCATTTTCATATCTGGAGTACGTTCGTTGAGATACGTGCAACATTTGGGCAATATATGTCTGTGTTAAGTCTCGATCTTCACGCAAATCTCTGAGTCGCTCATATACCATACTTTTTCTCTCCTCTGTGAATATTATAGAGAGTCCGTTTTGGTCTATTGAATTTTAGACTAATATGGTCTAAAATGTTCAAAAAGAGAAAGGATGAGAAAAGATGGTATTTGATTTTTCTGGGAAACCACAAAACGTGAATGATGTAGGACAAATGGTGGATGGCTTGTCGCCTAAACTGGCAGAGGAGATATTAGGATTTATTCTTAAGATTAACTTTTGTTAATGAAAGAAAGGGGATAGATTGATATACTAAGAGGCAGAATGCACCATTATATCTGACATTAACGAAAAAATGAATTTAGGGGAATTGACATGAAAAAACTGCTTTTATGGAGTTTAACTGTACTCACAATTAGTACGTGCGTCACCGCCTGCGATTTAGAGGAAAGCATATCCATAGTCAACGATATTCTGGAAGAAAAGGATTTGCAACAGGAGAAACAGATGGAGTCGAGTGCTGCCAGTGAAGAATCTGCTGAAGCTCCTGCTGAGGAGGAACCCAGTGCGTCTTTAACTGAAGATTTCAGCGAATTTCCAACGGATGCTGCAATCACACCGGAACGAGCTTATGCGGCTTATGAAAATATCATAAAAGAATACCAGTCGGCATGTGCTGTAGAATCATCGGAGTGGTTTGCTCACAAAAGTGAGTATCTGAGCAAATATCCCGATGTTTCGTCTTATATTCTGGATAATTACCATACTCCGTTCCACGATGATGGGTATGGCGGCGATATTCCATATGAAATTGCTTACATGTATTTCGATGTGGATCAGAATGGGATTCCAGAACTTTTTATGATTGAAGGATTTCATGAGGCTAACATATTTGCAATTTTTACGTTTGATGGGAATCAGGCTGTGGATTTGAATCTGGCGCAGTCAGAAGAATTTAGTAATTATTCAGTTTATACTGATGGAACTATTTATGTGTTTGACGGTCCACTTAACGGGTATGAAAGCCATTATTTTTTACTGGAACCTGATGGATACACGGTAAAGCCTATTGTTCTTTCAAGGGAGGAACAAGTTCTAAAGCAGGGAGTTTTGATAACTCTCGATGATTTTATAATCCTAGCGAAGGATATCCCAGTAGAAAATCATTTTAGCAATTCGGAAATAGATGAACATATCAAGAATGCCGCATATTTTCTTACATCAGATTATGACGGAAATGGAACGGAGGAGTCATTCTTGATTATGGGAACCTTTGATGGAGTGGCTGGATACATGGATGCAGAAATTTTATTCCTCGATTCCAATGGCACGATGATTCAGGTATGTGACACAGCTCCTCAGGGTGATTCGTTGTATGGATATCTCAATCCCCGAAATGGAAAGCTTGAAGGGAATGAAACAAATGATTATCTGATTCCTGCCGGAAATGCCAGATTTCTGGCATGGGAGGTCAGCGCTTATGGAAGTGCAAGCACTTCGCTTATCTTTGGTGTAAGAGATGGAAAACCCTATGAACTGGACATTTCAGGGGAATACATGGGATTCCATCAGGACGAGGCGGGACGGTATGTTGCCGTGACTTCGGATTTTTCAAAAGGATATCATGATTATATTGAACAGGTTTTTGCATTTGATGAAGAAACCAAGCAGTTTATCCTGCAATAAAAAGAAATGAGGATATAGGGTATGAAAAAGCGTATTGGGCTTAGTGCTGTGCTGCTTGCCATGGCAATTGGAAGCACTTCCTGCGGTTCTGTGGAGCAGGAAATGAAAGAAATAGCAGGTGCCGTTTTGTCAGAGATAGCCGGAGGCCAGGCAGATCAGGAAAATGAGACGGTATCCTCGTCAGAAGCTGAAAGTGAAACAGCAGAAACCATTGCGGAGAATACAGAAAGCAGTGAGGCGCAGCAGGTGGAGGAACCAACAGAAGGGCAGAAGCGGATTATGGAGAATGCAGTCTCCGCGCTGATTAATGGGTCAGATACCTATGAATTTCAGAACGGGATTTTATATACGAAAGATTTGCGAGATTCGGATTTGGTAAGCCTGCTGTCTTAGCATATGCGAAAAATGGAAGACCAGGAATCACCAGATTTTGAAATTTCCGTTAGGGATGGGAAAATATTTGCGGACCGGGAAACCGCACTCCGATATATCCGTGATCTGTACGGCAGGCAGCTGGATGCCGATACGGCTAAAGAATATTTAGGCCAATGGGGCAGTGTTACCGAAACGGAAATTGGGATAGCCCAGGCATACGGAGATGGAGCAGCGTCTTCTCAGTTTACGGAATGGCGGGCGGATGGAACCCAGTTGATTGTTTTATTTTCGTATGAAGTTCTGTTTAATGTAGAAGACCTCAATACATCCGGCATGGCGAAAGCGGTATTTGCAGCGGATGCGGACAGTTCCTGGGGGTATCATCTGGTAAGTTTGCAGATGGCAGAGGGGAATGACGCAGATGATTTGGTAATGGCAGATACTGCAGATACTGTAGAAGGTGTAGATACGACAGAATCTGCGGGTGCTATAGAAGCCGCAGATGCCTGGGACAAAGGAGCTTATGAGGAAATTATCCGGAAGTATAAGGAGAAGATGCTGGCGCCGAGGGATGAGTCCTGGTATGAGGAGGATTTGCTGAATGTTCTGGTTCTGCGATATTACGAAGAACTGTCTGAGGTGGGATATGCCTATAAAGATTTGAATAACGATCAGATTCCGGAATTACTGATTGGTTTAACGGCAAAAGAGTTTGCGGATGACGGAAATTTTTTTGATTTATATACAATGGATCAGGGAAAGGCTGTGAAGATTACGGAATCCTGGGAACGTTCCGTCAATTATCTGTGCGAATCCAATCTGATCCATAATAGTGGTTCCGGAGGAGCAATGCTTTCGGGAGCTTCCTGGTATCAGGTAAATGCAGCTGGGCAGCTGGAATTAGTTGAGGCGGTGCTGTATGATGGCTACCGGGATGAAGAAAATCCATGGTTTTATGGTATAGGCGGTCAGGATGAAGATGATTTTGAACCGATATCGGAGCAGCAGGCAAATGAGATAAAGGGGATGCATAAGCATCAGCCAATTGCATATCAGCCATTAAGCGAATGGGAATGATGGAAAGAATAAGAGGGGGAGGATGGAGATGAGAAAAAGAAATGGAGTAGTTTTTCTGCTGGCAGGGATGATTGCATTATCTTCTTCCGGATGTCATGTTATCGCTGCATATGTAGGGGACAGCATTAACGTCAGCGAGTTTACCGATCGATCTGGACAGAAGGAGACGGAGGGACCAGAGGAGAGCATAGAAGAAGAGGAAAGCAGCGAGATCCCGGCTGAATCACAGAACGCTAGTGCGTACACGGAAGAAGAGATTTATGAAAAGCTAGTTAAGCATTATGCATGGGGAAGCGAGGACGAGGGCCTGGCGGTAATGCCGGGAACCGTGAATGGTTCCAGCTACAGCACCGTTGTCCGCTGCGGCGTCCCAGGAAATACAGGAGCTTCTCAGACCCTTTACGAAATAAATGCAGACATGCTTACCGGCGAGGTAACACAGATAAGAGTATTAACCGATAATCAGGTTAAGACGTTTAACCTTAATTATGACTTTTCAAAGCTGCTGAACAAGGTATACGAGTATGATGATGGAAGCTTAGTGTATTCTCTTGAATTCACAGAAAAGAATGGTCAGGTTATTGCGAATATGGTAACCTTCGGTTCCAGCGGTACGGGCACAGGAGGAAAATATTTTGAACAGCCAGTAAATAATGAAGACATTACATACCATAATGTGAACATTCAGGTGACAGGAATTGGCGTTGTTGCCGAGAATAATGAGGTTACGATAATCCCACAGGAGAATTCCGTCTTTGTTCATTGGAAAGATGAGAATGGCGTGCTTATATTTGAAGCGGATCTGCCTTACGTAAGAGAATCCAGGGCACCGGAAAGTGGACAGCAGGGAAACAACTGGTTGGAAAACAGCCAGCAGGAAAATGACCAGGAGAGTGAGGAGGGCGAAAATTTAACTGTAGATGTGGAGACACAAGTACAGGAGGTTCGGGATATTTATTGGGAAATTCAAAATAATCTGGAAGCATTGCAGCAGGAGGATGGAGGTGCGGTTGTCCGATATTTGGACTCTGATGGCCACATAAGAAAAATCGTAGCGCCGAAAGGAGCCTATTATGATGAGGAGATATCCGAAAAATACAATGCAGAATATTATTATGAAATAGATCAAAATCAATATTATTTTCGGTTTATGTTTATCTACGGCAATGGCGAGGAATACCGGTTTTATTTTGACCGGAATCGGGATTGCTTCCGTTATATAGGGGCAGATGGTATTGTTCATGATTATCAGCCGCCATTAGAAGCGCTGGAGGAAATTACGGATTTATATCCCTTTAGCATGTACGGGCAGCTGGAAATTGCCTGGGCGATGGGTGGCTGAAATGGTTAAGGAAGAGTGCTTTTTAAAGCTACATTAAAATCGATAATTATTACTAAAATTAACATTTTTAAATGCGATATTTTGTCGAGAATGCTATACTTTTTCAGAAGGGGGGACACATTTGAATACATACGAGTTTTTGACAAAAATATTGCATCTGGAGAATGAAGAACTGCTTTGCAAAATGCAGGAAAAGGGGGAGATGCGCCCGGTTCAGAAGGGGGAGAAAGTCTTCTGCGAGGGGATAAAGCCAGAGTATGTTGCGCTTTTGGCAGAGGGCGTCTTTCGCGGATATTCCATTAATACAGAGGGTACGGAAATTACGGACTGTATTGTGGCGGAAGCCGGTTATGCGATTATGCCGGATTTTGATCTCAGCCTTCCTGCCGCGGTAAATATTGAAGCGCTGACAAAGGGGATGTATTTTCGGATTCCCCTTCCGGATTTTTACGCGCTGCTGAGCCAGTATCCGGCCGTAGGCGAGCTGTATCAGAAGGCGATTCAGAAGGCTGGGCAGTATCATATTGAAAAGGCACGGATTATGTCTGGGTATTCTGCCAGGAAGCGTTATCAATGGTTTTTACAGGCATATCCTGGGATAGCCAACAGGATCTCTGACCGCTATATCGCGTCCTTTCTGCAGATGACCCCGGTTACTTTAAGCCTGGTGCGGAGGGGACTGCGGGAGATGGAGCGGAAATCAGAGAATGCTATATAGGGAAAAACAGCATGAAAATAACATTAGAGCAGGAAAAGTCCTGCAGGGGGAACCATGAGAATAAAGAATAAATGGAACATACTTTGCGCATCCGCCCTCCTGTCCATCACGGCATCGTGCACGGCCTACGGCCAGGGATGGACTGTGGACGCAAATGGCGGCGGACTGCGCTATGAGAACGAGGACGGCACCTGGCCGGTGAGCCAGTGGCAGCAGATCGATGGAAAATGGTATCACTTTGACGAAAATGGCTTTATGGAGACCGGATGGTACGAGAATGCCTACGGACAGTGGTTCTGGATGGATGGGAATGGCGTCATGGTCTCCGGCACGATCCGACAGATTGACGGGAAAATTTACCGGGTGAATGCAGACGGATGCTGCACGGAAGACCGGAATTATTCTGGATGGCTGG
>JAGHER010000158.1 GCA_017889125.1 Lachnospiraceae bacterium | reverse complement strand
TGGAGGCATTAAAGCAGATTCCCATTTCCATGCACTGCTGGCAGGGAGATGATGTGATTGGTTTTGACGGAGGCGGCGCTCTCTCCGGCGGCATCCAGACCACGGGAAATTATCCGGGACGGGCCAGGACGCCTAAGGAGCTGATGGCGGATATCGACAAGGCCTTGAGCCTGATTCCGGGAAAGCACCGGCTGAATCTCCACGCCAGCTACGCCATCTTTGAAGAGGGCGAGCATGCAGACCGGGATAAGCTGGAGCCGAAGCATTTTGCAAAATGGGTAGAATTTGCCAAAGAGAGAGGTCTTGGCCTGGACTTTAATCCCACCATGTTCTCCCATCCCAAGGCGGAGAATGCCACCCTTTCCAGCGAGGACCCGGTGATCCGGAAATTCTGGATTGACCACTGCATCGCCTGCCTGCGGATCGCCGAGTATTTTGCCAGAGAGCTGAATACCCACTGTACAGTGAATATCTGGATTCCCGACGGCTTTAAGGATATCCCCGCAGACCGGACAGCGCCCCGGGCACGGCTTAAGGATTCCCTGGATCAGATTCTGGCGGCTGGCTTTGACCGGAACCTGGTTTACGTGGCTGTGGAGTCCAAGGTTTTCGGCATTGGCATGGAAAGCTATACTGTGGGTTCCCATGAATTTTACATGAATTACGCGGCAAAGAATGACCTTCTCTGCCTGCTGGACAATGGCCATTATCATCCCACGGAGCTGGTTTCTGACAAGATTTCTTCTATGCTGCTGTTCTATGACAAGCTGGCTCTCCATGTGACCAGAGGCGTGCGCTGGGACAGCGACCATGTGGTGCTTTACGATGATGAGACCAGAGAGATTGCCAAGGAAATCATCCGCGGCGGAGCGGACCGGGTGCTTCTGGCCCTGGATTTCTTTGACGCCAGCATTAACCGGGTCAGCGCCTGGGTAGTGGGCATGCGGAATATGCAGAAGGCCCTGTTAAATGCCCTGCTGATGCCCCAGGAGCACTGGGCAGCGCTGCAGGAGGCCAGAGATTTTACCAGCCTTATGGCGGAGATGGAAGAATTTAAGACCTGTCCCATGGGCGATGTGTGGGATTACTTCTGCCAGGAGAACGGCGTTCCTGTGAAGGGAGACTGGATTGGGGAAATGAAGGCTTATGAGAAGCAGGTGCTGGAAGATAGGAAATAATAAAAAAAGAACATAGGGAAAAGAAGGCAGCAAGGGAAGTGTGCAGCGGGAAATATGAACAGTGGAAACGAGGCCGCTGAAAACGGTTAAGCGAAGAGGATAGCGTAGGAGGAAATAAAATGAAGGTATTAGACGCAGAATTTGTAAAAGGCTTTATCCGCCTGTGTGACGACGGATTTCATCAGAACTGGCATGAGCGCAACGGCGGAAATTTAAGCTACCGCATCCGGGAGGAGGAGATCCGCTCGGTGGAGGAGGAGCTTCAGTACGATAAGCCCTGGCAGCCCATCGGCACCACGGTGCCTAATCTGGCAGGCGAGTATTTCCTGGTGACGGGAAGCGGGAAATATTTCCGCAACGTAATTCTTGATCCGGAGGCCAATATCTGCATTATCCAGCTGGATGAGAAGGGCGAGAATTTCCGCATTGTATGGGGACTGGTAAAGGGCGGACGGCCCACCAGCGAGCTGCCCTCCCATCTGATGAATCTGGAGGTAAAGAAGCTGGCCACCAATGGCCGCTACCGTGTAGTTTACCATGCCCATCCCACCAATGTCATTGCCCTCACCTTCGTCCTTCCGCTGGAGGACAAGGTCTTTACCCGGGAGCTGTGGGAAATGGCTACCGAATGCCCGGTGGTATTCCCCGACGGCGTGGGCGTAGTAGGCTGGATGGTGCCCGGCGGCCGGGATATTGCTGTGGCCACCAGCAAGCTGATGGAGAAGTACGATGTGGCCATCTGGGCCCACCACGGCATGTTCTGCTCCGGCGAGGACTTTGATCTGACCTTTGGGCTGATGCACACGGTGGAGAAGTCTGCGGAGATTCTGGTGAAGGTCTTAAGCATTACGCCAAACAAGCTGCAGACCATCACGCCCCAGAATTTCCGGGATCTGGCTGTGGACTTTAAGGTGACGCTGCCGGAGGAATTTTTGTACGAGAAATAAATTGCGGTATGGAATTAAATGAGGATTGAATGAAGAGCAGGAGCGCCAGCGCGAGGACGTGCGGAGGCGCTCCTGCTTTTTATGATCAGTAAATTGAATATTTCTGTAATATTTCGGCAAAAACAGACGTGCCTTGCAACAAGAAAGTGCGTGTGATAAAATTTAGATATTAAAGAAGAATGTGCCAAAAACAGAGGCAGAGAAGGGATGTGTATAGGAAAGAGGACTTGAAAGAACAATATAGACAAGAAGATCTGCAGCGTCTTCGCGGATTGCGCCTGATGGATGACGATTTTACGTGTAAAGCAATGGAAGATATGAGAAATGAGACAGACTTAGCTGCAAGAAAAAAGATGGCATTTAAGCTTTTGCAAAAAGGGAAAATGACGATTGAAGAAATTGCAGAGGTAACTGAACTTTCTGAAAAAGAAGTACAGGAAGGTCAGAATATTATCCTGTTATGATTATATGTTACAGTCGGAGGTGCTCTTGGTGAAAGTGATATGCGGAGGATTGTGATGAACATGTATTTCGGAGTGTATGATAAAACAAGCAAAAAGATAGGCGCAATTTGGGGGCTTTCGCTGCTTTTGCTCTGCGGCTGTTCGGGAAAACGTCAGGATTTTTCTCCTGCAGAAGCACAAACGATAGAAATACAAATCACAAAGACAGAAACTATGGAACCAGAAGCCATGGAAGCGCAAACCACAGAAATGGAAACTGTGGAAACACAAACCACAGAAATGGAAACTGTGGAAACACAAACCGCAGAAATGAAAACAGCAGAACCACAAATTACAGAAGCAAACTGGGAGACATATTTCGATGGCCTTAATGGAGCCGCAGTCATTTACAGCCCTTCGGAAAACCATTATCAGATTTACAATCAGGAAATGGCTCTCACTGAGCGTTCTCCCTGTTCCACCTTTAAAATCATTTCCTCCCTGATTGGTCTGGAACGGGGCGTGATTAACCTGGAGGATTCTACCCGGAAATGGAGCGGGGAATGGTTCTGGAATTCAGAATGGAATAAGGATATTGATTTCCCGCAGGCTTTCCGTACTTCTTGTGTGTGGTATTACCGGCAGGTTATCGACGGAATTGGAAAAGAAGCCATGCAGCAGGAGTTAGACCGCCTTCATTATGGAAACGCGGATATTTCCGACTGGGAAGGACGGCTGAATACCAATAATCAAAACCCTGCCCTGACTGGCTTCTGGATTGAGTCTTCGCTGAAAATATCACCCCGGGAGCAGACAGAGGTGATGGAGCGCATCTTCGGCGAGGCGTCGGTTTACTCTGCGGAAAGCCGAAGGAGGCTTAAGCAGGTGATGTTTGTGCCGGAGCTGTCCGATTCTCAGATTTCCATTTACGGAAAAACCGGGATGGGAAAGGCTCATGGCGTCACGGTGGACGCATGGTTTACCGGATTTGCTGATGTTTACGGGGAGAGGCGGTATTTTTGTGTATACTTGGGGGAAACAGAAGGGGGAGAGGTGACCAGCACGAGGGCAAAGGAGATTGCTGGTGAAATTTTGAAGGCGATGGAGAAGCCGATAGAAAATCAATAAAGAAGTTCAGGAAAAAGTTCAGAATAACCCGCTTGTTCGGAAGAATGGGCGGGATTTCTTTTTGCCAAAGCGGTATAGGAGTCAAAACAAGCAAGGGGAAACCGGAATATTTCGCACAAATCCCCAATTTCCCTTGCCATAGCTCTTGCAATATGCATAAAATAAAATCGAAAGTCAACAGGAAAACGGTGATAATGACAGGATACTCCTACAATAGACCAGAATCCTCCAAGAAAATTAACGGCTCCAGATGCTATGATGGCTTCATCAAAGAACAAAGGATTATCCCTTGGAGGAAGGAGAAGTCACCATGAAATCAATTGATGTTTTCTGTCACCTGATGCCGCAGAAATATGCGGAAATGGCG
>JAGHER010000157.1 GCA_017889125.1 Lachnospiraceae bacterium | reverse complement strand
TGGAGGCATCCGATATTAAATAACGTATCTCATCCATTCTCTCTCTCCTTGTCCATGTATTTCTTGACCTTAGTAACATATATATGTTAACTTGAGAAAGAATATGAATGGGGATGGGAAATTCGTGTAGAGACAGTACAAAAAACAGAAAAAGTTTAAAAGTAAAGACCGTGGTAGTGCCCCTTACCCAAAAATGACGCTAATCTTTTATTTTTCTCCTTGCAAAAAAGAGCCCTGCTTTTGATATGATTCCTCTAGATCTTTTATCAAAAGCAGAAGCTCCTGTAAAATTGCGTGTTCTAAAATGGTAATGATTGTAAAATTAATATTAAGCAGGACCATCAGTAAGAAGGACACCATCAGTCATTGTTGACTGTGATTCCATATAACCATCAAATGACCATACTGCATGAAGCCCCCTCAATCGATAATACTTATTTGTCTGTAAATTTTCAACTAAAAAGGACTGTGAAGCTTCATTTAAAATGGGCCCTCCTTCTTCATACTCATATGTTAAAGATTTACTATCTATTTGTGTCCAATCTTCTCTATCTTCATTCCATTGATCTAAATAGATTGTCATCTTTATCTTTTTCACAGCTACATGCGCTAATGTATCAGCATATACCTCTAATACGCCATACCCTTCATTAGTAATGCTTAATCCAGAACTAGCTATATATTTTCCTCGGACATCAATTTTTTGATTTTTTGATTCTTTGATTTCCTCAGGCAACAGCTTTGAATATTCTTCTTGCAATATTACCCCTTGCCAATTTTCACTCTGCGCTGCAAAACCATTTTGGCAGACAAGAAAACAACTTATCACTATCCCTGCAACAATTTTACCCCATCTTTTCATTTCGTACCTCCATTACTTATTAAAAGCTAACATTTTTAATAATATTAATGAACTCCTTCTCGTCAATAGCTCCATGAATGTAATAATATGCATTATCAATTTCTATATATGCACTATATTCATAAGTATCTTTTTCTTGTTCAATCTTTTGAACAGGAATATTTTGTCCTAACCATTCATTAAATACAACGGTATATTCTTGACCATCAGAAAACCGACTTCCTGAATTATTTTTTGAATATAAAACCTCTAAAACATAAATAAAATTGCTTTCATAAGAAAATGTCAATCTAGCTTGACCTGCATCAATGGTTACTGTTGATAAAAAAACATTTGAAGGCAAGTAATTTATTTTAAGTACATTAATTCCTAACTGTTCACTAATCTTATTATACGCCTCTGTCAAATCACCTTCAAAAGAAATATAATCCTCCTGGTTATTCCAAACAATATCTGTCTTATCTCCCTCCCTTACTCTACTTACGTACGTATAATTCCTTTTCCCCATAACATCCAGCTCCGGGCGCAGGTTGAAAATGGCGATGGCTGCCACCATACAGGCGGCAGCCGCGCCTGCTGTTCGGAAACAATACGGCAGCGGTTTCTTTTTTCCGCCTTCTCTGTTCCCAGATCGCTTCCAAAAATGCCTGAATTTAGCTCTTGATTTTTGGGCGTCTGAGTGTAAGGTAAACCATTCCTTTTGCGCTTCAAGAAAACCGCTTTCACTTTGAAATGCTTCCTGCTGTTCCTGATCAAACTCTGCCATCACCCTTGGTGTAATGCCGCGGGCCTCCATTTTGGAGCGGATAATTTCAAATTCATTATCTGGCGGCGAAGGAATCTTCTTTCCGCCAAGAGGTGTTTCTGACGCAGCTTCTGCCTCAGCCCATTCCATCTGTTTCTCCATCTGTTCTGGACTGAGGCTATCCGCCTCTCGGATTAACTGCTCTATGGATTTGTACTGCTGATCAAAAGAATGATCCTTCCTGTTCTTACCCACATTACACCTCATCTAGCAATTCTCCCTAACGTTCCCACCGGTTTCAGGGTTGACATTTTCTCTCCAGGCATTACTATAATATTAATGATACCAAGGTAAAAAAGTCTTTCATTTCATGCCTGTATTAAAAACGACTTTGAAACCGGTCAAAACATGAGAAAATACACCATTCAGGACAGATTTCGAAGGTTTTGGGGATTTCAGGAGCGCGCAGTGCAAAGAAATCCAGTATCAATATCAGTAAAACCACCTTTGGAGGTTAAGGAATTATGAAAAAAATAATTTTAACCGGCGGCGGTACTGCCGGTCACGTGACACCTAATCTTGCCCTGCTCCCCGCACTGAAAGAGCATGGGTATGACATTCGCTACATCGGTTCCTATAATGGAATCGAAAAAAAGCTGATTGAAAACGCTGGCATCCCCTACGATGGAATATCCTCCGGAAAGCTGCGCCGCTACTTTGATCTGAAGAATTTTTCAGATCCTTTCCGTGTTATAAAGGGTTACGCCGAGGCACTCCGGCTTTTGAAAAAGCATAAACCGGATGTTGTCTTTTCAAAAGGTGGATTTGTTGCTGTTCCTGTTGTCTTAGCTGCAAAGCACTATAAAATTCCGACGATTATCCACGAGTCCGATATTACACCAGGGCTGGCGAATAAGCTTTGCATTCCCTCCGCCAGAAAAGTCTGCTGCAATTTCCCGGAGACCCTCTCCTACCTTCCAGAGGATAAAGCGCTGCTTACCGGCTCTCCAATTCGGGAAGAGCTTCTGAAAGGCGACCGTTTGTCCGGCCTGCAATTCACACATTTAAGTCCGGACCGTCCTGTCATCCTGGTAATCGGAGGAAGCCTGGGTTCTGTCAAGGTAAATACTGCTGTGAGAAATATTCTTCCCCGTATCCTGGAGCGTTTTCAGGTAATACATATCTGCGGGAAAGAGCATCTGGAAGATTCTCTTATCGGAACCCCTGGATATGTACAATATGAATACGTTGATAAGCCGTTAAAGCATCTTTTTGCTGCGGCTGATCTGGTTATTTCCCGGGCCGGAGCAAATTCAATCTGCGAACTTCTGGCTCTGCGGAAGCCAAATCTCCTGATTCCCTTATCTGCCGCAGCCAGCCGGGGCGATCAGATTCTCAATGCAAAATCCTTTGAAAAGCAAGGCTTCAGCGCTGTGCTTGAAGAGGAAAATCTTTCTGATGACACTCTTCTTCAGGCAATTGATGCGCTTTATGCACAAAGAGAAAACTACATTCAGGCAATGGAGCAGACGGAACTGAATAATGCAGTAGAAACTATCGTTTCTTTAATTGACAGCTGCACCGGCAGCAGCTCAGATGCATCTGCCTAAATCAGCAAGTCAAATCAGCTGTTTGCTGCTGTTCTGACATTTCCATGTACCGCATATCCCTGGGACTGAAAATCTCACAGACCGTATTTCGGTCCCAGGGATTGTCTCAGCCGCTTTCTGGCTCTGGATATTCTCGCCCGACAAGCTACTGATGTAATTCCCAGACGCTTCGCTACCTCTTTTTCTGGAAATCCCTCAATCAAATGCAGCCGTGCAGCTGCCTGCAGTTCCTTGCTTAACTCTGCAATCGCATTCTTTACATCACGATACAGCTCTTCGCTGATGATCTGATCCATCAGGTCATGACTATAATGGGCCGTCATCTCCCGATTTTCCCAAAAATACTCAGAATCCCATATCACATGCTCTCTCTGGTATTTTCTAAAATAGTCAATACTTTTATTTCGAACAATTGTTGCCAGCATGGCCTTTTTATAACGTGGCTCCCAGTCCAGAGGATAATGCTCATAATACGCAATAATCGCCTCCTGAACAATGTCATCCACATCTTTTTCCGGTACGCCAAGGCTTATTGCGAATATGCGAAGCGGCCTCTGATAATCATCATAAATAGCCTGCAACATCTCATTAATATCTTGTTGCATAATTATCTCCTACCACAAATGCTCATAAGCAGTCCTTGATTTGTGCTGCTGTTTCCTTCAGTTCCTCAGGTGATGCGCTGCCAGGCTCCCAGGATACAATAGACGGCTGATCATCATATCTGGGAATTACATGCATATGAAAATGAAACACTGTCTGTCCGGCGGACCTGCCATTATTTTGAACAAGGTTAAAGCCGGTACATCCCAGGCTCTTTTTCATGGCGGCCCCAATCCTTCCTCCCAGTTGGAGTACGCGAGAAGCATACGGCTCCTCCAGCTCACACACATCCTTAAAATGCTCTTTCGGCAAAATCAGTGCATGACCTCTGGATGCCGGCCCCATGTCTAAGATTACCCGGAACATTTCGTCCTCATATACTTCTGCTGAAGGAATCTCGCCATTGGCGATTTTACAGAAGATACAGTCCTGATCTCTCATTTTCTCTTCTCCTCCTTTTCCTGCTGTCTTACCGGTTCCGGTATGCCGGACGGCGATAAAAAACCGCGGCTAAAATAAATCCGATAACAACGCCTGCAATGTGCGCCAGATTATCCGTTTCCGCACTCCGGAATCCCAGGTATAATGACAAAACAACCATAAGTCCAACCTGTCTGATGCTTAGATCCTTAAGCCGTCCGCGATTGATAATTACCACAGCAAAAAGGCCGCCGGCTACACCAAAAATGGCGCCGGATGCTCCGGCTGAAACCGTCGTAACGGGAATCCCAAACTGCATCTCAAGAAGGAAGGTATACCCTACTGATACCAGATTCGCGCCTATTCCGCAGAGCAGATAAAAAATCAGGTACCGCACAGCCCCCATCTCCCGCTCCAGATAATCCCCCAGAATAAACAATACCAGCATATTGTTTACCAGATGGGCGATCCCGAAATGCATGAATATAGAAACCAGAAGGCGGTAATACTCCCCGGCCAGAACATATGGTACGTACATCGCTCCATGCTCCATCATGTACATAACATCCTCTGACGAACCCGAAAAATCCAGGTAAAGAAAGTATACAATATTCGCAGCAATAATTCCCCAGGTTACGTAAGGTCTCTGTCTTTGATTATTCATAAAAGCGATGCTCCTTACTTTGTTGGGGATATTTTAGCATAAATACGGTTATTTGTTAAGCCATAGATGAAATTTTTCCCGAAAAACGCCATTAATTCTGCCCAATCAATAAAAAATGAATGAAATATCTGCAATTACCACCTTATCTCCACTGTCAAGATCGCAGGATTCATTGGCATTCAGCAAACGCTCACCTACGCGGGTTCCATTAGAGGAATTCAAATCGGTAATGCTGCAGGCGTTGTCTTCCTGATCAATCCGAAGATGAAGGCGGCTGACCGTATCCTTAGCCAGCACATAGTCGACAATGCCTTTCTGTTTGCCGATCATAAACGGAAAATAAGGAATGGAAATATCCGGGATTGATGGATCCAGACTTTTTAGGACATGATTTGCACTTCCTGAATCCTCCATTTCTGAGAGGAGAACCGTATTTCCAGAAAAATCACTGCGTTCTGCCGAAAAGGGCATCGCATTGGGACTCAGATGGCTTTTCTGTGAAACAGCGAACTGTCCCTCTGTGGTTTCCGAGTATGCGTCAGGAGATGAACCCCCATATGGATTTGCATACGCATCCTGCTCTTCCTGCCCGGTTTCATCATCTTCTGCAAACGTCATTCTCCATTGGTCTTCTCCCTCTCCCTGCTCTGCCATTTCCCCAGAGCTCTGTCTCCGCCTGTAAATCGAAACTCCTACCCGCAGCAGAAACAGAAGGGCCATGAGACCAGCCTCTCCTGCCCCAAGAAAAATACCATAACGCAAGAATCCTTCTTTCCCCCAGAGAAACCACAAGCATGCCTGGCTTGCAATCAAAATCAGCGGACAGAAAACCAGCAGACCCTTCCAGCGCTTTTCTTTTCCGGCTTTTGCGTGTGTTTTGGATTCCTGATGCAGCGGCAGTCTGGCGGACTGTCTGGTAATTTCCGATTCACGTTCATCTTCCCGTTCATCTTCCATATCCTCTGCATAATCCCGATCACCCGTATAGCTGACAGATGCCATGGTCTTACCAGCTCTTTTCTCTCCAGCCTTCATTATATCGTCTTCTGCTGCACTGCTCCGCTCCGCAATGCTTCCTTCTATTCTGGATGTTGTTTTCCCATTTTCCTCGGTGCGCAAATCTCGCCGGCTGCCTTCATTTCCACTTTCCCGTGTCACCCGCAGCAAATCATCAATGCCAAAATAATCCTTCTGACTTTCCTGATACAGCCGGTATGCCAGGACTACTGTATCGTTATCCTGGTGGTCTGCCTTCTTAAGCAGGTAGTGAAGCAGGCGCTCCATTGCCGCAGGGAAGTCTCCCTGATAGCCGGGAACATAGCAAAGCCAGATCCGAAAAGATTCGGGCTCAATATAAATATACTCTGGCTCCAGAAGGATATGGGACTCCTGAAGCAGATAATTTTCAATCCAGCTCAGTGCCTCTCCAATCCCGGAAATCAGCTGCCGCAGCTCGTCCCGGCGAATTTCCCGAAACTCCAGCATACGGCTCAACGGCTGCTTGGAGGTAATCTCATAATAATAATACCTGGCCTGATCCTCCTGTTTCAGCCGAAAGCGAAGCAGGCCTTCGATTACATTTCCTGCCAGCATACGAATCTCAAAGCTGTCTGGATTATCCTCCATCGCTTCCAGAATCAGATAATTGTGCCGCATCTCCCGCTTGTAGCTTACCTTCATCTCGTTCCTCCAACTGTTTTAATGCTGCGATCTGTCTCAGGAATTCTTCTGGTTCATATTTTTTCTGTGAAATTTCCAGGCTCCAGCCGCTGCTCCCACGTAAAGCCTGTACATGTCCATTTACACGGTTAAGTCCTTCCTCGATCTGGAGGCTGGCATCCTCCATGGAAAACATTAAGCCAAAGCCTTCTGCCGGTTCTTCTGTGCTCTCATCCTCCTGATGGCGCGCCTGCTCCACAGCCAGTTGAAGAACCATACCGCTTTTCGTCTCATCATGAAGCCGGTACGCCTGCTGAATCAGCACAACCAAAGCCATGCAGAATACAGCCATGACACAGGCTGTTTCTATCGTGTAGCTGGCGGCATACATTTTCTCGCCCGTTTTTGCTGAAGGATTATGCTGTTTCCTTTTCTTTTTGTGAATTATTTTTGTCATTTTATGCATGCCTTTCCATGTGAACTTCTGCGCCCCGGCGGCAGAATTGCTGCATTCCTCTGTACATGCACAGATGTGTACATGGCTGTTTTATGCCAGCGTAATGATAACCCCCGGAACTAAGACAAAGATTAAAAAAGGAAGCTTTTTCCTGCGGCAATCTTTGCCCGTCATACGTCCCCGGATAATCAGACACAGGCCAGCGCAGCTGCACAGCAAAAGTGCAGCGCATAGTAAAAGCAAATTCCGCCAGAAACCAAAATAGATTCCGGAAATCAGGAAAAAGATGCCGTCTCCCATTCCCATGGCTCCCTCTGAGATTCGGCTCAGTCCCATGAGAACGGCCCCAAGAAGCGCACCGCCAAGCAGCTGCCAGACAGCCGGATCACGTATCATACCGCAATACCAAAGTGATGCCGGAAGCTGCTGCAAATTCGCCGCACACAAGCACTGACAGAGCTGAGATGCAAGAAAATGCGCAAAAAAGAACAGTAATACCCTGCCGGAAACTGCCTGATGACGCCAGTCCTGCCATGCCGCAGCAAACAGATAAATCAAAAAACTCATTTTCGTCCTTCCTCTCTATTCTCCCCTGTCCCTGCCTGTTTTCGTCCTGCATTCATCTTCCGCAATAGGAGCATGCTCCCAGGTGTGCCACCTCCGAAAGCTTTACCGCCTGAACATAGGAAGTAATGGCCGAGCATCTGGCGTCTGTATGATACCGGCTTCCACTCTTCATGATGTACACTGTCCCCCCGGCCCCTGCATTTTTCCCACAGACTGCACATGGATAGTATTTTCCTCCATCCTGATTCCGGTATTCAGAAACGGCATCCAGCGGCACAGCCTGCAGCTTGTTGGAAAGGTAATGGCAATCTCTGGACAAATGATATCGTGTAGGATTTTTTCCGATATAGACGATCTGATCCAGTTCCGTTCCATCTCCTCCTTCGCTATCCCGCACCTTACCCTCTCTGCCAATCCAGGCCCGGCGTACACTTCCAGAGGTGAAAGGCAAGGCATCAAGGCCCAGAATAGAAAAGGGCAGCTCCATCTGATAATCCAGATAAAATGCCACGGTCTCACCGTCCTCCAGAAAGGCGGACCGGCCAAAGGACAGCTCTCTCATCCCCTCCTGACTGAACATCTCTCTGGCCATCACCTTTGCTCCCTCCGCTGCCGCGCCATTGATGATTCCCAGTATGAGATCCTCCTTCCATCCATCATCCTCACGGGGAAGCTCTTCTCCGCTGCTCAGCATATCCTCCAGATACGCATACTGGCACAGACGCTCATTCACCGATTCCAGCGCTGCCTGTACCTGGCGCTGCCGATCCATCATGCGAAACGGATACATCATGCAAACCATAGCGAAAATAAAGATTGACAGGGAAAAAGCTGCCTCTACCGATACAGAAGCTCCCCACCCTCTGCGGGAGGCAAATATGCACACCCTTCTTCCTTTTCGCAGCCATGACCATCGTTCCTGCGGGGTCCCGGGCATTTGTACTTGGAGAGTATTTTGTTTTGCAGCGTGGGGGCAACCCGCCAAACAGGCAGATGCATTCTGAAAAAAGGGCATGAATATTCACCTCCCAAAACATGATGATTTTCGCTAAGGAAACAATGCTTCAACCAGCTCTTACTCAACTTCTCCCTAATACGCTCTTGATACAGATGTCTGAATCGGATACACATGATCTTCGCCTCCCATGAGACTTTTCCACAATCCCAGGGAAAAATAAACATGTTTTCCACTTCCGGAAGCCTGCATATCCACCCGATAGGCACAATCGGACAAACGAAATCCCGGCTGCTCGCGGCCAAGATTCATCTCGATAACATCCATCGTCCGATACAGCAGCTGCGTATGAGGACATGCCATGAGAAATACGGTTAAATACTGTTCGTAGGAAAGCCCGTTTTCTCCTTCCTCAATTCCCTCCATGCTCCCGCTTGCAGCAAATGCCAAAAGTCCCTCAAGGCTCAGCTTCCAATCCTCTCTGCTCTTCATGAGCGGTACCTTGCCGCCGGAAAGCAGGGTTCTCACATCTGCGACGGCTTCACCAAAGGCCCAAAGTGCCATAATCAGAAAAGCCGTAATGGATACAAGAGGAAGCAGGCCTGAGGCGCCTACCACAGAAGCTGCCAGAGTCCTGGCCTGGTTCCTCTTCTCTCCATCTCCCATAATATGGATCAGGTTCATCCCTTCCCGCACAAGCAGTAAAAGCTCTGCAGTACGTACCAGATTAGTCTCATCCACATCCTGCCCAAACAGAACGTACTCCATCTCGTAAGCCGGTTCTTTTCCGCCAGTATCACAAAAATGATTAAGAAATACCTGACAGTATTCTGCCGTCAGCGCCTTTTTGAGAATCCCGCCCTCCAGCTCGTCCTCTTCATAGGACACCGTTTGAGAAGGCCCATTTTCCACCGGCAAAAGCCCGGAAGAAACCTGTGCGCCGGAGGGAAGAACCAGGGAAAGAATACCATGGTCTGCCATCTCCCGAAGCTTATTCAAAAGCCCCTCCTTTTCCTTATCCTGGATGCCCGCCTGGGCGGGAAAGGTAAGAAGCTGATATGCCGCAAAATGCTGCTGAACAGGCCTCCAGAGGGCAGATTCATTCAGTTCATCGTCTTCATCCTCCGGCTCCCATTGGGCAATGTACTCCTCTACCTCCTCTGCCTCCTCGCAGACCGCTTCTGTCAGGCTTATCCGATCCTGGCTTTGCGGAGAAAGTGCTGCAATCTGCATCCGCCTGGCTCCATCTTCATCCGTATACGAACGATATTCTTCCAATTCCTGCAAGAAGGCCTGCCATACTGATTCGCCAAGATCTGCCTTCTTTCCCTCATACTCCTGCCAGAGTTCATCCAGCTCCTGGCCAAAGGCATCCGCCTGTTTTTCATATTTCTCAATGAGCCGGGGGATGCGTTCCAGTTCATCAATCAACTCTTCCGCCTTCCTGCAGAAGCCGCTTCCATCTTCCTGATTCAGCCTTCTGGCCGCCTCCCTCTGATGTGTCTCCTGTTCCCTGAGGCACTGGCTGAGATCCTCCAGGCATCTTTCCAGCTTCCACGCATTCTTTGTCTGTATCTCCATATGCCGGGATAACTCTGCCGTCTGCTGGGCCTCCTTTACTGCGCGGAGAGACTCTGCGGCATCTGTCTCGCTCCACTCCTTTGTCCATATGCCGTACTTCATGTAGTCCACAATCTCCTGAAGAAAATATGTTCCCGATCCCTCAGTCAAAAGCTGCCGCTCCTGCACCTGAGTATCCTCCAGCACAAAAGGATACCAGTTCTCCTGATCCGCATATGCCTGGAAAAATGCAGCAAATTCCTCTTCCAACTCCTGTTCTTCAAAATGCTCCAAACCGAATATCCGATACTCCTCCCAAAGCGCCCGGTGAAACTGGCTGAAAAGAGAATCCATGGCAGAACAGGCGGCAATCTCCACATAGCATCTGGCCGCGGCTGTCCGTGCGGATTCTAAAAGCCCGCAAAGCAGTCCGCAGACACAAATTAAAATCAGACTTAAAAACACGGTAATCTGACCGCTTACCCTTTCTTTCATGGATTCTCACCCCTATCCTTACACGCAGTTTTCCGCCTGCGTTAATAAACCTCTTTTGACTGGCTGTTAATCTGGTCAAAAATATCCTCCAAAAGCTGGGTAATCTGCTTCTTAAATATAATCACCAAACCGATCAGCACCACGATTATATATACCCTGTCTCCCGAAAGCCTTATAAAATAAGCCTTTGAACAGTGTTGACATTGTGACACATGTGACACCAATGACGGTATAATACTTGCCACAGCATAAAAGTGTCATGTGTCATCATTGATAAGTTATCTTTTTCTT
>JAGHER010000156.1 GCA_017889125.1 Lachnospiraceae bacterium | reverse complement strand
GTCAGATTGATGAAAATGCCGTCGGTGTTGGTCTGGTTGTACTCGTCAATCTTTGCTTCCACATACTCCAGATCGTGACGGTCCTCTGTCCACACCTCGATGGTGGTGCTTCCCTCGGGAGCCTCCGATGCACCGGAGCCCTCAGCCTCAGTAGCGCTTCCACTGTCTCCTGCCGGCGCTGCTGTCCCAGTGTCTGAGGAGCCGCCGCAGGCAGCTAAAGATGCCGCCATAACCGCTGCCAGAGCTGCGCTGATAAATTGTTTCTTCTTCATAATGTTCCTCCTTTTTCATGATTTTTGTTGCTATCTTCCCGTCCGATGGGTTCCATAGGCTGATTTTAAACCTTTTCCACAAATTTTAGGAGGACATATTCCATTTACCGTGTAACATTTTCCATGTTTTTCATAGGAAAACTGTAACATTTTCACAAAGCTTGACAGGCCGCATTTTTCGCCATATAATCGTAAATATTTATCCGGCCGATATGTTCCCATGCAGCTTTTATGCGGAAACACTGATAAAATAATCTCACTGTTTTCAAATAACAACACCACGATTTTCCACAGAAAGGAAATATGCTTATGAAGCCGAATGCCGTGGAATTTACTGCCGTCCTTGCGGATGATGAGGAACTGATCTTAAAGCGGCTGGAGAACGCCGTGGACTGGCCGCAATTAAATATCCGTCTGGTGGCCCTCGCCCAAAATGGAAAGGATGCCCTGGATGCCGTGCTGTCCCACCAGCCGGATCTGGCGGTGATCGATGTGCGGATGCCGGAGCTTTCCGGCCTGGAGGTGATCCGCCGGACCAGAAAGGCCGGGATCCAGACCGACTTTATCATTCTCAGCGGCTATGACGATTTTTCTTATGCCCAGGAGGCCATCCGTTATGGAGCAAAGGCCTATCTCTTAAAGCCCGTCAACAGCAGCGAGCTGTATGACGAGATCTACCGGCTCTGCCTGGAGCGCAGCCGTCAAAAGGGGCCAAAGCTTGGCCGCCTGTATCAGAACAAGCTAAACGTGAGCTTTTTTAACCGGCTGATTGACAGCAAGATCCTGGAGCCGGGCATTATCCGGCAGACTCTGGCGGATTCCGGCCTGCCCATCAGCGACAGTCCCTGCTATGTCTGCGTCCTTCAGTGCACAGAAGGCAGAAGCGGGGCTTCCTCAGGTGAGCCGGATCTCTCCGATGACCTGATTGCTGCCCTGGATCAGCATTTTTCCCGGGAAAAGCACGTATTCTGGAGCTATAATCCCCATCAGATCGTGGGCATATTTAATATTTCCACCACCCTCCCCTTTAAAAACGCCATGGGCTGTCTGGAGGTGTTTCAGGCGCTGGGGGCGCCTGCTCCCCTGATCGGCGTAGGCGATACCGTATCCAGCCTGATGGAATGTCCTTACTCCTACAACCGGGCGCTGACCGCCATGACCTATCAGCTTTACGATGATGCCTCGCGGATTTTTACCAGTCAGTCCATCTGCACTGTGCCTCCAAGCCTTAAGCTTACGGACATCGACTACCTGCCTCTGATCCAGTACATTGTGAAAAAGGATCTGGAGGGAATCCGCACTTACTGCGACAATTTCATGGACCGGCTTCTTTACGTGCCTGCGCCGCCGCCCAACTACGTATTCAGCTTCTGCTACGCCCTGTTCCACCAGGTGGAGAAGGAATTTTCTGATTTCTCCCACAATGAAATCACGGAGATTGCCACCGCCCAGGATTTGTACCAGTTCAGAAAGCTGTCCCAGATCCGCCGCTGGCTTATCGACTCCTTCTGCCAGCTGTCGGAATTTATCGACGCGGTGTACGGCTACGCCACGCCCAAATATTCCTCAGCCCAGAAGGCAGCCGTGGAGGAAGACGACGCCATCATCCGGGAGGCCAAGGAATTTATCCACAGCCATGTGGGCAAACGCATAAAGCTTGAGGACATTGCAAGACATGTCCATTTAAGCCCTTCTTATTTTGCCATTTATTTTAAAAACAAGACGGATGTAAATCTGCGGGATTACCTGTTAGCAGAAAAGATGGAGTACGCCCGGCTGGCTCTGATGAATCCAGGCACTTCTATCCGGGATGTGGCCTATGATGTGGGCTACGGGGATTACCGCTCCTTTTCCCGGGCCTTTAAAAATGTCCACGGGATCACCCCCTCGGATTTTCAGTCAAAATACCGCTAAGCCCTGTCCGGCAGGCAAAGGAGGACCATGAAGCACATTGTATCCGCCGCATCCCGGCGCTTTTCCAATCTGTCCCTGCTGTCCAAGATCCGGCTGGTGATCTGCAGCCTGGGCCTTGCCATCAGTACCATCACCATCCTGATTTCTCTTTTTTATTACCGGTACAGCTCCGGGGAACAGGCCCTGGCAAGCGCAAAGCGCGCTGCCCGCACTGCGGCCAATACCTTTGAGGTCAATTACTACAACATTCTCGAGCGGTTTGTCTTTGCCTGCGGCACCAGGCAGTTTGCCTCCAGCCTCCGCTCTCTGGTAAATTCTTCCTCAGACACCGTGCGGCTGGTGCAAAGCGAGCTTTCGGACCTGGCCCACTGCAATTATCTGGTACACTCGGCCATGATCCTGTCCGGGGACGGAGAGCAGGTCTGCACCCTTTACACCAGCTCCCTCCAGAGTCCTCCCGAGGATCTCTTTTCCCAGGAGAATCTGGAATCCGTAAAGGGCATCACCCTCCTTCCCCGCCGCCCCTCTCCCCTGCGAAGCAGCGTGCCGGTGATTCCCCTCCTTTTCCCTCTGTCTCTGTCCGCCGACGAGTACGCCCATCTGACCACTGACGGAAGCGCACCTGACGGCTATGTGATCCTTTTCCTGGACTGCGGCAAGCTGGAGGAGAGCCTTCTCATCAGCCAGGATCGACACTCCGATGGCGTTTACTACCTGATGGATTCCCGCAGTGTTCCCTTAAACGCAGACCCAAACCAAAAGCTCCCCCGCTTTCTGGAACGGGAGAGTACGGAAGAATTTCTCGCCAGCCTTCGGGAAAGCAGCGGCACGGAGAGCACCTGTACCCTGCCGGATTCTTGGCTTATTGCCATAAAGATCCGAAATACGGACCTGATCCTTTTAAATTATGTGCCCAGGGTCAGCGTCCTTGATGCCCTGGGAACGGCAGGCGCGTCTCTGCTGGTGATCCTTCTGGTGGTGCTGGTGATCTTTTTCGCCCTTTCCCTGGTGCTGACCCAGACCATCACCAGACCCTTAAACCGGCTAATGGAGGCGGTTTATCAGATCGAGGAAAACCGGTATACTGAGCGCCTTGAATTTGACACCGACGATGAGATCGGCCAGCTGAACCACGCCATCAACCGCATGTATGACACCATCCAGCGGCAGATTGTCCGCATCAAGGAGGAGGAGTCGGAAAAGTACCTGACTCAGATTAAGCTCCTTACCGAGCAGATCAACCCCCATTTCCTGTACAATACGCTGGAATGCATCCAGTCGGAGGTCCTCCGGGGAGACTCCCAGACCGCATCCAGCATGATCCAGTACCTGGCGGAATATCTGCGCATCGGCCTTTCCTACGGCGCAGATCTGATCACCGTCAACAATGAGCTTCGCCATGCCAACGCCTACATCAAGCTGATGAACCAGCGCTTCGGCCAGTCCATCATCTTCATGTATCAGGTGGAGCCGGGGCTGAACCAGCACATGATCCTAAAGACCATCCTGCAGCCTCTGATCGAAAACTCCATCCGCCATGGCTTCGGCATCGATGCTCCCGGCATCCCCATCCTGGATCCCACGATCCAGGTCAATTTCCTCTCCCAGGGCTCCCGCCTGGTGATTGAAATTATCGACAATGGCAGCGGCTTTGACGTGGAGGAGGCAGAAAAAATCCTCTACGCCGCCGATGCCGAAGCCCTGCAGCACGTAGGGCTTCACAATGTGTACCACCGGCTGGTTACGTTTTATGGAAAGGATGAGGTGGAGATGAGTCTAAGCTCCATCCCCTATTACCGGAATGTGGTGATGATTTGTATTCCTCTGGGAAAGCGTTGATTGAGTCCCATCCTCCCGGTTGGGGCTTTCATGAACGCCCGTTTTATGGTATACTTAGGGCCATGGCAGAGCCGCTTTCCCGGGTATCTGCCTTTACAGCGAAGCATCAGCCAGAATTAACCAACGCAACTATTTTCATCGAGGAATAATTTATGAATCAAAAAGCATTGCAGACTTTGGAATATGACAAGATTATCCGGCAGCTGGAGGAGTACGCCAGCTGCCCCCTGGGTAAGGAGCTGTGCAGGAACCTTCTGCCCTCCTCTGACCTAGCAGAAATCCGGCAGGCCCAGCAGGAGACCACCGACGCGGTGAGCCGGGTGCGGATGAAGGGTAGCATTTCCTTTACCGGCTGTAAGGATGTGGGCGGCTCCTTAAAGCGCCTGGAAATCGGCAGCTCCTTAAGCATCCAGGAGATCCTTTCCATCAGCTCTCTTTTGACGGTGGCGGCCCGGGCGAAGGCCTACGGGCGGCATGAGGAAAGCGACCTTCCTGAGGACAGCCTGGAGGAGCTTTTCCGCGGCCTGGAACCCCTGACTCCGGTAAACACGGAGATCAAGCGCTGCATTCTCTCTGAGGATGAGGTGAGCGATGACGCCAGCCCCGGCTTAAAGAAGGTGCGCCGGGCCATGAAGAATGCGGCGGACCGCCTTCACACCCAGTTAAATACCATCTTAAACTCCCACCGCTCCTATCTCCAGGATGCGGTAATTACCATGCGCGACGGCCGCTACTGCCTGCCGGTAAAATCCGAGTACAAGAACCAGGTGGCCGGTATGGTTCACGACCAGTCCTCCACCGGCTCCACCCTCTTTATCGAGCCCATGGCCATCATCAAGCTGAACAATGAGATGCGGGAGCTGGAAATCGCCGAGCAGAAGGAGATCGAGGCTGTGCTGGCGGATTTGAGCAGCCGCCTGGCCCCCTGGACGGAGACCATCAGCATCAATCAGCAGCTTCTGGCAAAGCTTGACTTTATCTTTGCCCGGGGCGCTCTCTCCCGCCATTATAAGGGAAGCCAGCCCATCTTTAATGATAAAGGCATTATTTCCATCAAGGACGGACGCCATCCCCTTCTGGATCCGGCCCGGGTGGTTCCCATCACCCTGACCCTGGGGAAGGATTTTGACCTTCTGGTGGTCACCGGCCCCAACACCGGCGGAAAGACCGTATCCTTAAAGACCGTGGGGCTTTTCACCCTGATGGGACAGGCGGGACTGCATATTCCGGCCTTCGAGGGCTCCGAGCTGGCTGTTTTTGACGAGGTCTTTGCCGATATTGGCGACGAGCAGAGCATTGAGCAGAATTTAAGTACCTTCTCCGCCCATATGACCAATACCGTCCGGATTTTGCAGCAGGCGGACAGCCGTTCCCTGTGTCTTTTTGACGAGCTGGGGGCGGGAACCGATCCTACCGAGGGCGCGGCTCTGGCCATTGCCATCCTGACCTTCCTCCACAAGATGAAGTGCCGGACTATGGCCACCACCCATTACAGTGAATTAAAGGTATTTGCCCTCTCCACGCCGGGGGTGGAAAATGCCTGCTGCGAGTTTAACGTAGAAACCCTGCAGCCCACCTACCGCCTCTTAATCGGCATCCCGGGAAAGAGCAACGCCTTTGCCATCTCGAAAAAGCTGGGCCTTCCGGACTTTATCATTGAGGACGCAAAGACTCATCTGGAGGATTCCGACGAAGCCTTTGAGGATCTGCTGGCCCACCTGGAAGAAAGCCGGGTGACCATTGAAAAGGAACAGGCAGAAATCCAGTCCTACAAGGCGGAGATCGCCCAGCTAAAATCCCGACTCACCCAGAAGGAGGAGCGGTTAGACGAACGGAAGGAAAAGATGATCCGCAATGCGGCCGAGGAAGCCCAGCGGATCCTTCGGGAAGCCAAGGAGACGGCCGACCAGACCATCAAGGAAATCAGCCGCCTTTCCTCCGATTCCGGCTTAAACCGCCAGCTGGAGGCCCAGCGGACGAAGCTTCGGGACAAGCTTAAGGCGACCGATGAAAAGCTTGCCATTAAGCAGAAGGGGCCCCAAAAGACCATCTCCCCCAAGAAGTTAAAGATCGGCGACGGGGTGAAGGTCTTGACCCTGGGCTTAAAGGGCACCGTCAGCACCCTTCCCAACGATAAGGGCGATCTGTACGTGCAGATGGGCATTCTCCGCTCCCTGGTCAATATTCGTGATCTGGAGCTGTTAAACGAGCAGGAAATCACCGGCCCCTCCTTATCCTCCGCCTCTTCCTCCAAAAAGGGCGGCGGCAGCCGGATTCCCACCGGCAAGGCGGCCACCATCTCCCCGGAGATCAATCTCATCGGCATGAACGTAGACGAGGCCTGCTCCGTCCTGGACAAATACCTGGATGACGCCTACCTTTCCCGCCTGTCTTCCGTCCGCGTAGTTCACGGCCGGGGCACCGGCGCCCTGCGGGCTGGAATCCACAAATACCTGAAACGGCTGAAATACGTCAAAGAATTCCATCTGGGCGAATTTGGCGAAGGCGACAGCGGCGTAACTATTGTCACCTTTAAATAGTAAGGCATAGACGCGGCCAGATGCCGCTGGAAAAGCTCACCTCTGCAGGCTGGCCTTTTCAACACATATCGAAATCATAAGGAGGTTTCAACATTGGCAGAAAAGCAGAAAATCCTCATCGTAGACGATGATGCCAATATCGCAGAATTAATTTCACTTTACCTGATGAAGGAATGCTACGAGACTCAGATTGTGGGCGACGGCGAGGAGGCGCTTAAGGTATTTGCCTCCTTCCGCCCCAATCTGATCCTTCTGGATCTGATGCTGCCGGGCATGGACGGCTATCAGGTCTGCCGGGAGCTGAGGAAGACCTCCCAGGTTCCCATTATCATGCTGTCCGCCAAGGGCGAGATCTTTGACAAGGTTCTGGGCCTGGAGCTGGGTGCCGACGATTACATGATTAAGCCTTTTGACTCCAAGGAGCTGGTGGCCCGGGTAAAGGCTGTTCTCCGCCGCTACCAGCCTGCCGTCCCCGCTGTTCCCTCCACGGACCAGCAGGGCGAGTATGTGGAGTACCCGGATCTGATCGTGAATCTCACCAATTACTCCGTAATCTACATGGGCCATTCCATCGAGATGCCCCCAAAGGAGCTGGAGCTTTTGTATTTCCTGGCTTCCTCTCCCAATCAGGTCTTTACCAGAGAGCAGCTCCTGGACCACATCTGGGGCTACGAATACATCGGCGACACCCGCACAGTGGATGTACACATCAAGCGCCTGCGGGAAAAGATCAAGGATCACAAAAACTGGGCTCTGTCCACCGTCTGGGGCATCGGCTACAAATTCGAGGTTAAACGATGAGCCGTCCATCCCTTTATTTCAAGTTCCTGCTGGGCTATCTGGTGTTTGGCCTTCTGGGCTTTCTGATTATCAGCACCTTTGCCTCAAAGATGACCTACGAGCATCTGCTGGCCCAGCAGGCGGATCTGCTGTACGATGAGGCCAGCCAGATGGCATTGGACTGCAGCGCCGTCTACCGCGGCCGGAATGCAGACCTGGCGACGGTGGCAGACCAGCTGTCCATCATTTCCCCCTCCCTCCAGTCGGAGATCTGGGTGGTAGACCGGGACGGAAGCGTGACGGCAGACAGCACCGGCGGCAGCCGCAATGGCCTGGCTGTGGAATTCGACCCCATTGCCATCGGCAACCGGAACTACGGCGTAGGGAATTTTTACGGCACCTTTTCCTTTGATGTGCTCAGCGTTTCCGCTCCCATCACAGGAAATTATACCACCTACGGCTACGTGCTGGTGCACATGCCCTTAAGCCAGATCGAGGCCAGCCGGGATGGGATCCTGAATATTTTGTACATAACCAGCGCCATCATCTACGTCCTTTCCCTGGTGATCCTGCTGATCTTTACCCAGACGGTGTATTTCCCTCTGAAAAAGATCACCGACGGCGCCAATGAATACGCCGCCGGGAACTTAAAATACCGGATCGAGATCACCTCCCGGGACGAGATGGGCTACCTGGCCGACACCCTGAATTACATGTCGGACAAGCTGGATCAGATGGAAGAATACCAGCGGAATTTTATCGCCAATGTCTCCCATGACTTCCGTTCTCCTCTGACCTCCATCAAGGGCTATCTGGAAGCCATCTTAGACGGCACCATTCCGCCGGAAATGCAGGAAAAATACCTGACCCGGGTCATCACCGAGACGGAGCGGCTGAACAAGCTGACCGAGGGGATGCTGACCCTCAATTCCCTGGACAAAAAGGGCCTTCTCAACCGCACAAACTTTGACATCAACCGGGTAATCAAGGATACCGCAGCCTCCTTTGAGGTGATCTGCGGCAAAAAGGATCTCTCCTTCGACTTAACCTTCGCCGACAGCATCCAGATGGTCTACGCCGACCTGGGGAAAATCCAGCAGGTGCTTTACAACCTGATTGACAATGCCATCAAGTTCAGCCACAGCGGCTCCACCATTTATATCCAGGCCTTCCCCAGGCACGAGAAAATCTTCGTCTCCGTAAAGGATACCGGCATCGGCATCCCCAAGGACAGCTTAAAGAAGATCTGGGAGCGCTTTTACAAGACCGACTTATCCCGCGGAAAAGACAAGCGGGGCACCGGCCTGGGCTTAAGCATTGTGAAAGAGATCATCCAGTCCCATGGGGAGAATATTGACGTGATCAGCACCGAAGGGGTGGGGACGGAATTTATTTTCAGCCTGCCCCGGTCTACGAATCTGTAGGTTCGGGAAGCCGCTGTGCCAGAGAATCCGCAGGGATACCGCAAGTTCCCGGCATATGCAGAAAATCGTAAGTTTTCCGTCATAAAATCTTACCCTCCTGCCGGGCTTCCCTGTATTCTCAAAAAATGTTACCCATGCTATAATAAGGTACAGGCAGAATTTTATGACCTTATTCATTATGATTGCAAAACACAAGGAGGGATTCTTTTGAAAATAGCAAAGCGAATCATGCCCCTGATGTTGGCGGCAGGCCTTTTTTCCGCCCTCAGCCCGGCCGTGATTTATGCAAGAGAAAAAATTGACCAGGTCTCCCTGACCTTCAGCCTGAATACCGATAACTGGAGCGAGCTGGATGTAGAGTGCGGCGATGAAGGCTACGCCTTAAGAGAGGTTACGCTCCTGCCCAATGGCATGGAGGGCACAAATGTCCCCTGCGCTGTTGTGGTTCTGGATGCGGAGGAGGATTACTACTTCTCCAGCATTAAGGAAAAATATTTCCAGCTGGAGGGCGAGGGCGCTGCCTTTAATGAAGCTGCCCGCAGCAACAGCAACTCCACCATGACCATATCCGTGCGGCTTAAGGATCTGGGCGAAGGCGAGATGACCGCGCCCACCGGTCTGGTCTGGACGGACACCGGCATTGCCTCCTGGGACCCAGTGGACGGCGCAGGTACATATTCTGTCCGCATCCGCAAGGACGGCAAGGCCATGGGCACCGCCAGTTCCCCCCAGACGGATATCACGGTGTACAATCTTTCCACCAAGATCACCAAGACCGGCAATTACACCTTCCAGGTGCGGGCAAACGGCCAGTTTAAGAAAACCAAATCCAGCGAATGGGTAGAGTCTCCCGTTCTCGTTGTGGATGAAGCCGCCCTCGCCTACATCAAGGCCCATGCCGCTGAGGATACCGGAAGTCCCGGAGGCTGGCATGAGGACGAGACCGGCAAGTGGTATCAGTACACCACCGGCGACAT
>JAGHER010000155.1 GCA_017889125.1 Lachnospiraceae bacterium | reverse complement strand
AGAAAGGAGATGGGCGCATGAGGGAATGGGTTCGCGGAGCAGCCCTGGGGATGCTGGCTGCCCTTATCCTGACGGCAGCCATAAGCTTCCTTATCCCCCGGACCGTCCGGGAAAGCTCGGCGCCGGAGGCCGGGGAAAACTCGTCTCCGGAAGACAGGGAGGTGCGGACGGCGGCCCTGACCTTTGATGACGGCCCTCATCCGGTGTGGACGCCCCTTTTGCTGGATGGGCTTAAGGAAAGAGGGGTGAAGGCCACCTTTTTTCTCATGGGGGAAAATATTCCCGGCAATGAGGAGATCGTGGAGCGGATGGTCCGGGAGGGGCATCTGGTGGGCAATCACAGCTACCGCCATGAGCAGCTTACCCAGGAAGGGCTGGAGCAGGTCTGCCAATCCTTTGAAAAGACCGGACAGATGATTGAGGAGATTGCCGGCATCCGGCCGGAGTATGCCAGGCCGCCTTACGGGGACTGGAATGAGGAGCTGGAGTGCCGCACGGAGCTGACCACCGTCCTCTGGGACGTGGACAGCCTGGACTGGAGCGATAAGGACCGGCGGCGGATTACCGACAAGGTGTGCCGGGAGATTGAGGATGGGGACATTGTGCTGATGCACGATATTTTCCAGTCCTCTCAGGAGGCCGCCCTGGATATCATCGACCGGCTTTCGGCAGACGGGTGGCAGTTTGTTACCGCTGATGAACTGACCGTGGATTGAGGGAACGGCCGGCAGACGAGGAGGCTGGCCGATGGCGAGATTATGCTGGAAGGAATGCCGGAAACAGGCAAAAACAGGGATTTTGAAAAGGGTGGCGTTTTTCAGATGAATGTGCTATAGTAAACCTAGCTGAGACACGAGAGAACGCGAATATGCAGGATTTGCCTGAATAAGATCAGCGGAAACGCGAATATGAGGAAGGGAGCTGGAAGAGATGAAGGATACAGCTTTGGTGATTATGGCTGCCGGTATTGGAAGCCGGTTCGGCGGAGGAATCAAGCAGCTGGCGCCGGTGGGGCCAAATGGAGAGATCATTATGGATTACTCCATCCATGATGCCCTGGAGGCCGGATTTAACAAGATTGTGTTTATTATCCGGAAGGATCTGGAGAAGGATTTTAAGGAGATTATCGGAAACCGCATTGAGAAGCTGGCCAAGGTAGAGTACGCTTACCAGGAGCTTGGCGCTCTGCCGGAGGGATTTTCCGTGCCGGAGGGCAGGAAGAAGCCCTGGGGCACCGGCCAGGCAGTATTGACCGTGAAGGGCATTGTCAAGGAGCCGTTCCTGGTGATTAATGCCGATGATTATTACGGCAAGGAGGCCTTCCGCCGGATTCATGATTATATGGTGGAGACGATGGATGAGGAGCGTCCGGTTTACGATATGTGTATGGCCGGTTTCGTCCTTTCCAATACCCTGAGCGACAATGGCTCAGTTACCCGCGGCGTGTGCCAGGTGACGGAGGATGGCTGTCTTAAGGAAGTGACGGAGACTTACAATATCCGCATGGAGGCAGACGGGCTGAAGGCAGAGGATGAGAATGGAAATCTGGTATCTGTGGACGCAGGACAGCCGGTATCCATGAATATGTGGGGCCTTCCGCCGGCATTCTTAGATGAGCTGGAGAAGGGCTTCCCGGAATTTTTAAAGGGCGTGCCGGATGGGAATCTTAAGGCGGAGTATCTTCTGCCCAAGATTATTGATCAGCTGGTAAAGGAAGGACGGGCCACCGTACGTGTTCTGGACACCCAGGATAAGTGGTTCGGCGTGACCTACCAGGAGGATAAGGAAGCGGTGGTTGCCGCTATCCGGAAGCTGATTGCCGATGGTGTTTATCAGGAGAAGCTTTTTTCCTGAGAGATGTTAAAAGAGGCTCTTTGAGCAAGAGAATCTCTGGACAAGAGGAGACCCCGGCTCCTAAGGAGACCGGGGTAATTATGAAAAATCTATGTGCAATATGTCTAATTGATGAAAGCTTTTTCTTTGCTTTCTATACAAATAGTATAAGATTGGTTTGTGAATAGATTATGAACACAGTGTGAATAGATTGTAACATAAATAGTGGAGGAACCATGGCGGCAGAGACAAAAAGAAAAACACTGGTTATCGGGCACCGGAATCCGGACACGGATTCGATCTGCTCCGCGATCTGCTATGCGAACCTGAAGCAGGCGGCCACGGGCGGTGTCTATGAGCATGGAAGGGCAGGAAATGTAAATTCAGAGACCCGTTTTGTGCTGGATTATTTCGGCGTGCAGGAGCCGGAGCTGGTAAAGACGGTTCGCACCCAGGTAAAGGACATTGAAATCCGGGAGACACCGGGTGTGCGGCGGGATATTTCCCTGAAAAAAGCCTGGAATCTGATGCAGGAGGCCAATGTGGTGACGCTGGCGGCGGTAACTGACGGCGGTGTCCTGGAGGGACTGATCACAGTAGGCGACATCACCAAATCCTACATGAATGTTTATGACAGCAGCATTCTTTCCAAGGCGGTGACCCAGTATTCCAATATCGTGGAGACCCTGGAAGCCGATATGGTGATCGGTGATGAGAAGGAATATTTTAAGAACGGCAAGGTGCTGATTGCGGCGGCCAATCCGGATATGATGGAATTTTATATTGAAAAAGGCGACTTGGTGATCCTGGGCAACCGTTACGAATCCCAGCTGTGTGCCATTGAGATGGAAGCCAGCTGCATCATCGTCTGTGAGGGCGCCGGGGTATCCATGACTATAAAGAAGCTGGCCCAGGAGCGGGGCTGCACCATCATTGCCACACCTTACGATACCTATACGGCTGCCCGTCTTATCAATCAGAGTATGCCCATCAGCTATTTTATGAAGACGGAGCATCTGATTACCTTCGACGAGGAGGATTTTATCGACGATATCAAGGATGTGATGACCAGCAAGCGCCATCGGGATTTCCCGATTCTGGACAAGAACGGCCTTTACAAGGGCATGATTTCCCGCCGGAATCTGCTGGGAGCCCGGGGCAAGGCAGTCATCATGGTGGATCACAATGAAAAGGGCCAGGCGGTGGACGGCATTGAGAATGCCGACATCCGGGAGATTATCGATCATCATAAGCTGGCGGCGGTTTCCACGATCTCGCCGGTATATTTCCGCAATCAGCCTTTGGGCTGTACGGCTACCATCATTTACCAGATGTATCAGGAAGCCGGAATTGCCATAGAGAAAAAGATTGCCGGACTTTTGTGCAGTGCCATCATTTCCGATACCCTCCTTTTCCGGTCGCCTACCTGCACGGCGGTGGACCGGGCGGCGGCAGAAAAGCTGGCGCAGACTGCGGGAATCCAGCTGGAGGAGTACGCCGGGAAGATGTTTGCGGCGGCCAGCAACCTGAAGGGAAAGACCGATCAGGAAATCTTTTATCAGGATTTCAAGCGGTTTGAGGCAGGAAAGCTGAGCTTCGGCGTAGGCCAGATCAGCTCGGTCAATGCCGGAGAGCTCAGTGAGCTGCGGGATCGGCTGCTTCCCTATCTGCAGGTGGCGCGGAAGGAGCATGGAACGGATATGATGTTCTTTATGCTCACCAATATTCTCACGGAATCCACGGATCTTCTCTGTGACGGCGTGGGTGCAGAACAGCTGATCATTAAGGCCTTCCATGTAGATACCGAGAACGGCGGCCAGGTGCAGGGGCAGGTGGTAAGCCTTCCTGGCGTGGTGTCCAGAAAGAAGCAGCTGGTGCCGGGAATTATGATTGCAGAGGAATGATATAGAAACAGCAAAAGGCTGCCGGGAGGCTCCGGAGATCCGGAACCGGGCAGCCTTTCGTGATGCAGGATGCGGGAGGTTGAGAAGTTGAGGGAAAATCGAAGGGCGAAGAAAACAGCAGGGGACGCCGGACATCGCAGCAGGAGCAAGGCGCAGAACAGCAGGAGCATTTCTGCTCATGAAAAGGAAAGCTGGAAGCCGGGAAATCTTTTATATCCGCTTCCGGCAGTGATGGTCAGCTGTCAGCGGCCGGGAGAACGGCCCAATATCATTACCGTTGCCTGGGCAGGAACAACCTGCTCTTCACCGGCCATGGTCTCCATTTCCATCCGGCCGGAGCGGTACTCCTACGGGATTATCAAGGAAACCGGCGAATTTGTCATCAATCTGGTAAACCGGGAGCTTACCTATGCCACAGATTTCTGCGGCGTAAGATCCGGGCGGGATGTGGATAAGTTTAAGGAGATGAATCTGACGCCGGTTTCCTCGGAGACGGTGTCAGCGCCTTCCATCAAGGAAAGCCCGGTAAACATCCAGTGCCGGGTGACCCAGATAATCCCCTTAGGAAGCCATGACCTGTTTTTGGCTGAGGTAACCGGCATTACCGTAGATCAGGATTATATGGATGAAAAGGGAAAATTCCATCTAAACAGTACCGGCCTGGTGGCCTACTCCCACGGAGAGTATTTCCTTCTGGGAGAGAAGCTGGGGAAATTCGGGTATTCTGTGCAGAAGAGGGATGGACAGAAGCGGTGATTGTTCGGGAAGACAGCAGGGATTTGGGATAGCTGACAGAAAGAAACGGATAAAAAGATATTCCGGGGACGAAATTTCGTAAAAGAAAGTATCCGGAAATTGCAGAAAGGGGAACAGGATGAAACCAAATATTACATTAATCGGCATGCCCTCCTCAGGGAAAAGTACAATCGGCGTGCTGCTGGCAAAGCGGCTGGGCTTTTCCTTTGTGGATGTGGATATCGTGATCCAGGAGCGGGAAGGGCGGCTGTTAAAAGAGATCATTGCAGAGGAAGGCATGGACGGCTTCCTTAAGGTGGAGGAGCGGGTAAACGCCAGCCTGGATGTGACCCGTTCCGTCATTGCGCCGGGCGGCTCCGTGATTTACGGACGGAAGGCCATGGAGCATCTGAAGGAAATCAGCGAGGTGGTCTACTTAAAGATGAGCTACGAGGAGATGGAAAAGCGCATCGGCAACGTGGTAGACCGGGGCGTGGCCTTAAAGCCAGGCTTTACCCTGCGGGATCTCTACAACGAGCGGGTGCCGCTGTACGAGCATTACGCAGACATCGTGGTGGATGAGGAAGGATGCTTCCAGCCGGGCGAGACGGTGGATAAGCTGCGGGCGCTGATGGAGAGCAAGCTGGCGGCGGAGAAGGCGGAGCTGGATCAGATGCTGCGGTTGTTGAAGGATGGAAAATAAGGAAAAGGAGAGGTAAAGATAAACATGAAGCTGGTATTTTTAGAACCCCTTGGCATTACCCAGGAAAGCCTTGCCGCACTGGTACAGGAAAAGATCGGAGACCGGATGGAGGTCGTGTATTATCCTGACCGGCGTGAGGATATGGAGGAGCTGATCCGCAGAAGCCAGGGGGCTGATGTGGTGGTGCTTTCGAACTTCCAGTACCGGAAGGATGTGATGGAGCATTGTCCGGATTTAAAGATGGTCTGCGTGGCCTTCACCGGCGTGGATCATGTGGATGTGGAATACTGCCGGGAGAGAGGCATTATGGTGTGCAACTGCGCCGGTTACTCTACCGTGGCGGTGGCAGATCTGGTGTTTGGCATGGCCATTGACCTGGCGAGAAATATCCTGCCCTGCAATCAGGCTGTCCGTCAGGGCGGCACCAAGAATGGACTGGTGGGGTATGAACTGGAGGGCAAGGTATTTGGCGTGGTTGGCCTGGGGGCCATCGGTCAGAGAGTGGCCCGGATTGCCAATGCCTTTGGCTGCAGGGTACTTGCCTATAACCGCAGCCAGAAAAATGTGGAGGGTGTAGAGCAGACCGATCTGGATACCCTGCTGGCTCAGTCGGATATTGTTTCTCTCCATGTGCCCTTAAATGATTCCACCAGAGGAATGATCGGAAAGGCAGAGCTGGAGAAGATGAAGAAGAGCGCCTTCTTAATCAATACCGCCAGAGGCCCGGTGGTGGACAGCAAGGCTCTTTCCGAGGCACTGGAGGCAGGCACAATCGCCGGAGCAGCGGTAGATGTGTTTGAGACGGAGCCGCCCATTGCAGAGGATCATGTTCTTCTGAAGGCGCCGAACCTGATTGCTACGCCCCATGTGGCCTTTGCCACCCAGCAGGCTTTTGAAAAGAGGGCAGTGATCGTGTGCGACAATATCGCAGGCTGGCTGGAGGGGAAGCCGGTTAATGTGATTGGGTAAGCTGTGTTTGGGCTGTAACGAAAAAACTCTATGCGAAAGATTTCTCAATCGCATAGAGTTTTTCATTTATAGCATCTCCATATATTCAAGCAGATTGTCTGCCATCTCCAGGCCAAAGTAAAGGAGAACGGCCAGGATAGCCAGGGCAACAATCAGGAAAACCAGCTTGTAAACCAGATAGGCTTTTGCGAAATCCTTACGCTGGTCACCCTTTTTTCGAAGGGCCAGAATCAGCAGATAAATCCAGCCGATGATGGGAAGGTTCATAATCATAAATGTGCAGAACCAGCTGCGGATAGGGGCTGGGGGAAGCGCTTCGGCCTGGCAGTCCGGCTTTGCCTTGTGCGGCTTGTCCGACTCTGCCTTGTGCGGTTTGTCCGACTCTGCCTTGTGCGGTTTGTCCGACTCTGCCTTGGACGGTTTGTCTAACTCTGCTCTGGCCGGTTTGCCCGGAGCTGTTTTGTCCTGCCTGTCCGGCCAGAAGCCGTATTCTGCGCCAGCCAATTTCTTTTGTGCTTTGGCGGAGGACATTTCCCCATCCTCATAAAAATCTTCTGCAGCGCCGCCGTCAGAGAGGAACTGACCTTCTGCCAGATCCTCGCTGATTTCGATATCATCTCCAAAATATTCTGGTTCCTGCGGGGCTGTTTGCTTTTTTTCTTCGCTGTTCATTAATTGGCACCTCCCGGACCCTGGGGTATGATGGTGACGCGGTCAGAGGACGGGCCGTTGCCGCTCTGGAAGGCGCCGGGGCCGGCGGAATAATCCGGCTGTGTCTGTGCTTCGCTTTCCTGTGCGGCCCGGGCAGCCTCCTCGGCGGCTCGTGAGGCAGCGGCGGCAGCTTCTTCTTCGGCCTGCCGTCTTGCGGCTTCCTCGGCAGCACGCTGTCTGGCTGCGGCTTCCTGCGCGGCCTTCTGGGCGGCGTAAGCATCGATCTCCGTCTGCATAGTTTCCAGCTTTGGTCTCAGCTCCTCGTATCTTTCTTCGATGCGCTGGGAGAGCTCGATACGATCGTCGCTTTCGTCTAACAGGGCAATCTGGGCCTTCATGGACTGATAGGTCTGCTGGATCCAATAGCCGTCCTCCGCTGTGGAGAGAGGATGGTTTTCAAAGGCGGTGAGGCTGGTCTTTAAGTCGGCCAGCATTTCCTTCTGCTCCTTTTCATACTCTGCCTGCTGTGCCCGCAGATCTGCCGTGATGCTGAAGTAGTCGGTGATGCCGTTGGTGGGATCACGCCGCTCCTCCACAGTCACAGGCACTTCCCAGTCCCAGGGCTCTAAGCCGGTATGAATCTGGTCCATGACCTTTTTCCAGATGCGTCCGGCGTAGGTGCTGCCAAAGACGCCGGGCATGGCCCGGGGGATGTCATAGCCTACCCAGATGGCGGTGGTATAATAGCGGGTGTAGCCGCAGAACCAGGTGTCTTTGTTGCTGTTTGTGGTTCCTGTCTTTCCGGCGCAGGGCATGCCGCCGTCTAAAGCCAGGCCGCGGCCGGTTCCGTAGGGCGCTGTCATGGTTCCTTTCAAAACATCCGTGAGCATAAAGGCGGAGTCTTCCAGGTAGACCTGTCTGGTGGAGGCCTTCAGATCACGGGTCAGATCGCCTTCGTGCTCGTGGACGATTTTTACGATGCAGGTGCGGTCATTGTAGACGCCGTAGTTGGCAAGGGTGCTGTAGCCCTTGGCCATATCCACCACTCTGGTGCCGTTAGTGAAGCCGCCGATGCTTAAGGAAGGAATACCATTGTCGATGTAGCTGATCCGCTGAAATTCCATGGCGCCCAGATAGCTGAGGCCAGTATTTACGCCGATGTCCTCTAACACCTGCCAGGCCACGGTATTCAGGCTCCGGTTTAAGGCCTCGCGGATGGTCACATTGCCGTGGTAGCTGCCGCCGCTGTTGGAGGGGCCGTCCTCCCATTTGTGGTCATTGACTATGCGGGAGGGATAGTATTCACCAGTATCAAAGGCAGGGCCGTAGTCGATCAGCGGCTTTATGGTGCTGCCCGGCTGTCTTGCGCTTAGATAAGCCCGGTTAAACTGATCTTCAGTGCCCCGCCCGCCCACGATAGCCACCACATAATTGGTTTGGTTGTCCACGATAACGCCGGCGCCCTGGAGGGCATATTTTCCGTTTTCCTGCAGCTCCGTGTAGGAGGAAAGGCCCAGATCAATGGCCTCCTGCAGTTCATCCTGCAGCGCGGCGTCCAGGGAGGTGTAGATCTGGTAGCCCCCGGCGCGGATGCTGTCGGTTTTCTGGCTGTAGGCCTCGTCATAGCGGGCCATATAGGCGTCATAATCGTCCTTGTCCTCGAAGGTATACTGAAATTCAAAGTCGTCCAGCTTCATTAACGTCAGGGCAGCACAATGAATGGCGTAGCTGGTGCGGTAGCTTTCATCTGTGCCCTCCTGGGTCTCCTGGACAATGCTTAAGGGCTGGCTGGTGTATTCCTGATATTCCTCTTTGTCCAGGTAACCCACCTCGTACATGCTTTTCAGCACATCGTTGCGCTTGGTCAGGGATGCCTCGGGATGGCGCACCGGGTCATAGGCGGATGGACTGTTGCTGATTCCTACCAGGACCGCAGCCTCATGCACATCCAGATCGGCAGCATCCTTGCCGAAATAATAGCGGCTGGCAGCCTGGATGCCGTAGCATTGATGCCCATAGAAATTGGTATTGCAGTAAAATTCCATGATGTCGGCCTTGGAATATTTCTTTTCCAGCTCCGGGGCCAGCAGAATCTCCACGATCTTTCGGGTAAAGGTCTGCTCCTGGGTCAGGTATGTATTCTTAATGACCTGCTGGGTAATGGTGCTGCCGCCCTGGGTGATGGCTCCGCCGTGCTTCACTAAAGCCAGGCCGGCCCGGAAGGTGGCGATCCAGTCCACGCCGGAGTGACTCTTAAAGCGCCGGTCCTCCTGGGCGATGTAGGCGTTCTGGATATTCATGCTGATGTGGCTGATGTCCACGTACTCATAGTGGCCTGCATTGATGAGGCCAATCTGGTTCCCGTCCTTATCGTATATGATGGTGTCGGACAGCATGCTGAAGTCCGAGCGGTCCGTAGTGGCCAGGGTGTCATATGCGATTTCGCGGCAGTGATCCAGCTCCGGCTTAACCTTGATAAAGAGAAAAACGCCTGCGCACAAGCACAGGATAAAGGAAACCGTCAGCACCGTCAGAAACGCCTTAAAGAGCGCGCCCAGAATGCCAAAAAGACTGCAGATCAAGGTCAGGAGGCCCTTCCATAATTGATATAAGACTGCGCATACTTTCTTCATGTTCTTTCCCTTCTGGCATGTCTCATTTGCATGCCGGCATATCCGCAGGACAAAATATCCTGCAGGTGTTAAACAGTTATCATTATAGAACAAAAAAACCGAATTGAATATAGGTAAAGTGGGGGAATTTGGACGAAAAACTTGGTATATCTGCCTTACAGGGGGGAGAAAACCCTGAAAAAGCGGGGAAAACAGAATTGCTGGCGCAGATTGCCATGAAAGGATAAGGAAGAAAAGGACGAAGCCGGAGATTCGTGCACGATCTGCGCAGAGCCTCCGGCTTTGTATTCAGGAAAATATTGGGCTAATCCGCAGTTTTCAGGACTGAAGAAGGATTCTGCGGGTCTGGCGCCGGAGGATTGGGCCGGCGATAAGGGCGATAATAATCTTTACCGCGTCTCCGGGCAGATAGGGGATTACACCTATTGCCAGTGCGCCGGTGAAGGTCATATCCATCTGCAGAGCAAGCCAGGCAGTGCCGAAAATATAGCATACTGTAATGCCGCAGACCATGCCTACGGCATGGAGCCAAAGCTTTCCGGGGAAGCGGTCAATGAAAAAGCCGCAGATAAATGCAAGGAAGATAAAGCCCACCAGATAGCCGCCTGTGGGGCCGGTCAGCTTTCCCAGTCCGCCGGAAAAGCCGGAAAAGACCGGAAGGCCTACAGCGCCTAAAAGCAGGTAAAGCAGGCAGCTGATGGTTCCCAGCTTTGTCCCCAGTACGTAGGCTGCCAGATAAAGCGCGAACATGGTCAGCGATACGGGCACCGGGCTGACCGGGATGGGGAGGGAGAGGGGGCCAATGATGCAGGTTACTGCAGTGCAGAGGCCGGTGATGGTCATCTGTCTGATCGATAATCCAGACCGGGAGTTTACTGTCATTTCCATAGCTTAGCGTCCTTTTGCAGCTGCAGAAAGGGT
>JAGHER010000154.1 GCA_017889125.1 Lachnospiraceae bacterium | reverse complement strand
ACAATCAGGGCCAGGGCATTAAAAATGACCCATCCGGTCACGCTTCCATACTCTCCAGCCAGGCTGGAATATATCCCATACAGGCACAGGGCGCTGTACCAGACCAGAGCAGTAAGAATAAGTTTAAGGATTCTCCCGGCCGAAGCCCGGCGCTCCCTCTGCAGAATGTCGGCCATCTCTCTCCTTCTAAGCTGCGGCACACAGTAGACTGCCGCCGCCAGATTTCCCCCCAGAATCACCAGAAACCAGGAGGCCGCAGAGATTCCTGCTTCTGAAACCATCATCGTCTGAAGCTGGTCGCTCATTCCCTTTCCGTATTCAAACCCCAGATTCATCAGGGCGGAACCCAGGCCGGAAAACACAGCCAGAAGCATCCCCTGCCGACTGTTTCCCGTCTTTTGCCTTGCGTCCCGGATTTTTCCCCCGGCGGTAACCAGCAGAATGCCTGCCGCGCTTAATGCAAGGCCTGCCCCCAGCTCCATCTTGTGAGCCGCCCCCAGCATCTCCGGTGAAAGGAATAACGGAAGAAGCGAACCTCCAATAATCGAAATCCCCATGGAAATTCCATACAGCAGCGCCATTCCCAGAAGGTCCACGCCTTTTGTAAAGCACACCGCCGAAGCTCCCCAAAGAAGGCCGCAGATAAAAATCACCAGCACTTCTCTTCCATGGGCGCCGTAAACGCCAGCCAGCCCGGGAATCTGGACAAAAGCCCAGATTCCTGCCACAGCCAGGCAGAGAAGATTGTAAATCAGCCAGAACAGCGCCCAGGGAAAGGGCCGGTAGTCCTTATACCCCAGCCCAAAGCTTCCCTGGCACACACCGGCGGCCAGAAGAATCATTTTATGCATGCCGTTCCGCCCCCGTCGCTTCTTGGGAAGCTTCACCGGCGAAGCGCGCTCCTGCACAAAGTCTTATCTCCCTGCAAATCCCATTGTAAGCCAGCGTAAGCGAAAGCGGGATATCTCCTGCCTGGATTTCGTATCGGGAAACCTGTCCGTCCTTCCATTCCATGGAAAGCTCTCCCCCATCCATAATCCGGATTCCGCTGATTCGCCCATCCCTCCAAGCCTTCGGAAGAGCAGGAAGAAGCTTCACAAAGCCCTGTTCTCCGTGAACCAGCATCTCGGTCATCCCGGCAAGTGCTCCCATATTTCCGTCAATCTGGAACACACAGCCATTTCTTCGCGGGTGAGTGTCCATAAGATTCGGTGCTGTAGACTGTAAAAACAGCTTTTTCAGATTCTGGAAAGCCTCCTCTCCGTTTTCCAGACGGGCATACAGGCAGACGATCCAGGCACAGCTCCAGCCCGTGTGACCGCCGCCGTAGGAAAGCCTTCTCTCCAGAGTCTTTGCCGCCGCTTCTGCAAGCTCCGGTGTCCGGTCCCGGGAAATCTGCACCGACGGATACAGGCCGTAAAGCTGGGAAATGTGCCGGTGCCCAGGCTCCTTCTCCTCATAATCCTCCCGCCATTCCTGAATCTGGCCGTGCCTGCCGATCTTAAGCTTCGGGAAACGCTTCGTGTAAGCCTCCGCCCTCTGGGAAATCTCGTTCTGGATTCCCAGGATTTCTGCAGCTTCCAGATAATCCCCAAATAAATCCCGGAGAATTTCCACATCCATGGTGCTTCCGGCGCAGATGCACCCCTCTGTGCCATCCTCCATAATATACGTATTTTCTGGCGACACCGAAGGACAGGTCACCAGCTCTCCGCCGTCTTCAATCAGGAAATCCTCGAAGAAAAGCACCGCTTCCTCCAGACAGGGATACAGCTGACGCAGAAATTCCGCATCCCGGGTGTAGCGGTAGCTCCGCATAATGTGGGTGCACAGCCACGCGCCGCCCATGACCCAGTAGGTAGCAGGAATATAGATATCCTGCGGTGCCGTATCCGCCCAGATATCCGTATTGTGATGGGCCGTAAAGCCCCGGCAGCCGTACATCCGCCGCGCCGTATCCTTCCCGGTTTCCACCATCCGCTTAATCAGTCCAAAAAGAGGCTGGCTGCATTCAACAAGGTTGCAGCTTTCCGCAGGCCAGTAATTCATCTCTGTATTGATGTTGATGGTGTATTTGGAATCCCATGCCGGCTGCATTTCCTCATTCCAGATGCCCTGCAGATTCAGGGGCAGGGAATCCGGACGGCTTCCGGAAATCATCAGGTAGCGGCAGTACTGGAAATACGTTTCCGCCAGACGGGGATCCTCCGGGTGCTCTGCACGTCTGCGGTGAAGCGGGATGGCAGGAGAAGCATGCTCTGAGGCCGCGCAGCTCCCTGCAGCGTTATTTCCTGCAGACTTTCCCTCTGTCCCCAGCGAGCTTTCCTCAGACCTTGGCAAGTTCGCCTCTGCCCCCAGAGAAAAATGCACACGGTTAAAGAGACGGCGGTAATCCTCCTGATGCTCTTTAAGAAGCCGCTCCGCCCCCAGTTTTTCTGCTGCCTGGAGGCGCTGCCGCACTGCTGCGGCAGGGTCTGCCTCATAAAAGCTGGTCTCCCCGGCAATAAACAGGGTCACCTGGCGGCAGCCGCGGACAAGCAGATGTTCTCCCGCTACTTCTATCTGACCGCTTCCATGTTTTTCCTGGCCGCTGCCATCTCCGCTTCGGCCACTGCAGTTTTTCGCCTGGCCACCGCAGTCCTCCAACTCCCCGATGCCATCCTCCACCACAGCAGAAACCGCCGTATAAAACTTCACCCCATCAGGCCCGGACTGGCCGCTCATGAAGATGGTATGGTCATCCAGACGGCCTGCATGCTCATAAAACCGCTCCCGCCGCAGGAGTGCAGAAAAGGAGATGCAGTCTCCAGCCTCTGCATCCAGATTCTCCGGCAGAAGCTTCAGCGTAATCACAATCACCTTGGCAGGCCAGGAGGCAAAATACTGCTTTTCCAGCCGTCCCCAGCCCTCGCGCACAAAGCTTTCCCGTACAATGCCGTCTTCCAGCCTAAGCTCCCGGCAGTAATCCGTCATCTCCTCGGGCTGCCAAGGTTTTCTTAAGCTGCCGTAGGAAAGCGTCAGATCGCCCAGGGACTGGTAGGGCCGCTGGCTCTGGGGAAGGCCGGAGAAATAGTACACCAGCTTCTCCTCTGCCTCCGCAATCTTTCCGGCAAGGATCAGCTCCTGCACCGTCTTAAGATTTTCCCGCGCCGCTGGATTGACCCGATCCACATGGCCGCCGTACCAGAGACTGTCCAGATTCAGCTGTATCCTCTCCCGGCTGAATCCGCCGAAAATCATTGCGCCCTGGCGTCCGTTTCCTATGGGGAAGGCCTCCAGCCACTGGCTGGCTGGTGCGTCCTCCCAGAATATTCCCTGGTTATCCCTGTTCATTATGCTGCTCTCCTTTTTCTTCTTCATGAATTTCTATTTTTCAACTAATCTTTTGTCCCAAGGAGCTTTTTATTTGCGATTCAATGATTCCACAATCAGGTCTGACCACTCCTGACCATGCTCCTCCTGGAAGCGCTGATATCCCTCTTCCACAGACAGCCCATTCATCACACAGTCGGTGACAATGCTTCGCTTTAAGGTAATCAGGTCTCCATTATACTGACTTCTTTCATCCGAGGTCACCGGCAGCTCATCCACCTTTGAGTTGGCGTTAAACGCCTCCTGCGAAGCTCTGGCCTCCGGCGAAACCGCATCCTTTCCCGGATCATCATCCATCGGATTGATGGTCAGAAGCGGATCGGTATTGGCATTCGTAAACTGAGCACCTGGCGTGTCTGGATTCTCCAGCATATGAAACTCTCCATCCGCATATGTGTTGCCGCATACGGTTTCTGCCTCAGTTGACCAGTGAACGCCTTCCACACCATATGTCCAAAGGATCTGCATATCTCCGCCGTCACAGGTTGATTCAATAAAATACTTCCAGACGCCTTCCGGATTTTCACAGCTGGTAGTAATACACATTACGGTTGCATTTCTTTCGATGTAGTGATCCAATTCCGCAATAGGTTCCAGCGCAATCAACTCTCCATCAATTCCATTGCTCTCCAGATTGGTTTTCAGCTTTGATGCCCAGCTTCCAGCCCAATATGTGAATACACCAAATTTGTCCTCAAAGAATTTGTTGCGGCAGTCGCTGGTTCCATTGGTCAGAGTCTCCCGATCCAAATACCCCTGCTCATAAACGTATTTCAACCGCTCGATGGCATCCTTCATAGCATCCTCGGTGAAGCCATCCACCCAGGTTCCATCCTCTTTCTGATAAAATGTAGGATAGGCATCCTGATAAATCTCTGGGAGATATGTAGTGGAAACACCGCCGTCTGTTCCCAACAGGCCTGCCGCAGAAACAGCATAGGTATCTCCATTGATGCCATTTCCATCCGGATCTCCGTTGGTAAACGCATCCAGCATAGCTAAATATTCTTCATAATTCGTCGGTGCTTCCAGGCCGCAGTTGTCAAGCCAGGATTTCTTTATATAAGTGATACAGCCGTTTCCCCGTTCCTTCGAAAATCCATACAAATGGCCATCTAGCATATTGGCTTCCACAATGTCCGTATCCACGGTTCCCGATTTCTTCAGCTCAGAGTTGTTCCAAGCATCCGTCATATCCCAGAACGCTCCCTCATTGGCATATCCGCAGTACTCTGTGGCAGAAAGCATGATTACATCCGGCCAGTTCTCCGCACCACTGGCAAAGGTCTGCCCCACAATATCCGTATATGCATCGTGATCCGGAGTAATCAGCTCCAGCTCAATTCCCGTTAATTCTTCCCAGCGGGCAATCCACTCATTTAAACCTGCAGTCTGGGTGAGCGTACCCATATCATACAGCACCGTAATCTTTTCCGGTTTCTCGACTTCCCCATCCATGCTCTCTACCGAAGCCGCTGCTGTCTGTCCAGTCTCTTCCTTCGTATCTGTATTCCCCTGTGTGTCGGTATTCTCCTGTGTACCGATATCCGTTGTTGCCTTAGACGAACCGCAGCCCGTCTGCGCACCCATTGCTGCAATCAAAAGCAATGCCATTAACCCTCTGCTTGTCTTTCTCATCATAATCCTTTCTGCCTGAGACGATGTATTTCGGCGCCGTAAAAACCGTCTCTTCCCCTTTCAATGTCTTCCCAAACATGCCCGGTTTCTGATACCCCCATTATAGCCTGTCCCCGCCAAATTTTTTAGAGAGGTTTCCGCCATTTTTCGCTTTTTCATGTCGCATTTTCGCAGAAATGATTTGTCGAAAACGGAATCTTTCCATTGCATTTTCATCCATGCCTGCTTACAATTAAGGAAAACACGAACTAACGGATTTATCCAAAGCCACATTTCCCCACGGAGGCCGCTATGCAGCTTGAAAATCATCCCCTGAACCTTTCCTTTTCCCTGGGCTATACCGCCTTCCGCCTGCAGCGTATGGTGTTAGAATCCCTGACGCATCCTATCCCCCTTCATAATCACGGCACCGGCTGTTTCGAATTTCATTACATTCTTTCCGGGAATGGCACAGTCCTTTCTGACGGCACCGCCTATCCGGCAGGTCCCGGCGCATTTTATGTGACCGGCCCTCTGGTAGAGCATGCCCAAACTTCCGATCCGGACTCAATCATGGAGGAATACTGCCTCTATTTGAAAGTAGCGGAAAAAAGACAGACAGCAGCCGGGATACCTCCGGAAATCCGTTCCCTGCTTCGGCAGTTTCATGATACCAAATCCTGCTTTCTCCCACAGGCTCCGTCCTTTGGACGTCTAATGACCGCAATCTTTAACGAAAGCCAGAAAAAGGATACCGGGTATTCCATCCAGATCGAATCTTTATTTAAAGAGCTTCTGGTGCTTTTAGTTCGAACAGGCCAGAAGAATTCTGAAGCAGAGAAGAAGAAAAAGAAAGCCATTATGCGCCCTCCGGACAGAACCCTGCTTCTCATCGATGATGCCTTCCTCTACGAATACCCTTCCCTGTCCCTTGACGGACTGGCCGCCAAACTGAACCTAAGCCGCCGCCAGACAGAACGGCTTTTAAAGCAGTACTACGGCAAGACCTTCCAGCAGAAAAAGACGGATGCCCGGATGGCTGCCGCAGTGGTACTTCTGGATAAACAGGCCTCCATTACGGAAACCGCCGACGGACTGGGTTTTTCCTCTGTGGAGCACTTTTCTGCTGCCTTTAAAAAATATTACGGGGTCACCCCTACGGCTTACCGCAGAAAGGGGATGCATAGCGGGCCGCAGGAAGGCAATAAATAGCGGGCCCGGAAAAGAATGAACCGGCGCCCCAGGGCCCTCGAAAATGGTTGAAAATAACGGAAAAACGCCTCCTAAACTTCCAAATAAACTACTATTTTTTCTCTTCCCAACTTTTCCTGATTTTGCTATACTGAATGCTGTCGCCGGGGAATATTTCCCCAGGCTGCAGCATTTTTTGCAAATCATTAATTCCAAAAATCAAGGAGGATTATCATGTTTCCGCTTCTGTTAGCTGTCATTTACCTGGCCTTCATCAGCCTTGGCCTGCCGGACTCCCTTTTAGGCTCCACATGGCCGGTGATGTATCAGGAATTTTCTGTGCCCGTTTCCTACGCCGGATTTATTTCCATGATTATCGCCGCCGGAACCATCGTCTCCAGTCTGCAGACAGACCGTCTGACCAAGCGGCTGGGCACGGGAAAGGTGACGGCTTTCAGCGTGCTGACCACGGCGGCGGCCCTTTTCGGCTTTTCCATCAGCCATTCCTTTCCGGCGCTGTGCCTCTGGGCCATCCCTTACGGCCTGGGTGCCGGATGTGTGGACGCCTCGCTGAATAACTATGTGGCCCTTCATTACTCCAGCCGTCATATGAGCTGGCTCCACTGCATGTGGGGTGTCGGCGCTTCTCTCGGCCCCTATATCATGGGCTTTGCCCTCACCGGCGGCCAGAGCTGGAACAGCGGCTACCGCTATATCGCCCTTCTTCAGGTTGTGCTCACCGCAGTGCTGCTGTTCAGTCTTCCCCTGTGGCAGAAAAAGGGGAAGGAGGAGAAAATCACCGAGGAAACTAAGATAGGTGCAGAAAACGAGAGCACTGAGGGGGCTGAGATGGCCGCAAGTGCAAAAGCTTCCGCCGAAGAACCTGCCCCCGCCCAGTCCATGAGCCTCCTTCAGGCCATGAAGATTCCCGGGGCAAAGGAAATCATGATTACCTTTTTCTGCTACTGCGCCCTGGAGCAGACCACCGGTCTCTGGGCCAGCAGCTACCTTGTGCTTCACAGCGGGATGACCTCTGAACAGGCTGCAAGCCTTGCCAGCCTGTTCTTCATCGGCATCACCGGCGGCCGGGCCGCAAGCGGCTTCCTGACCATGAAGCTAAATGACACCCAGATGGTCCGCCTGGGACAAGGCATCATCCTGCTTGGCACAGCCGCCCTCCTTCTGCCCCTGGGACAAAGCGTGGCAATGGCCGGACTGGTGCTCATCGGTCTTGGCTGTGCGCCTATCTATCCCTCCATCATCCACTCCACACCGGAGCATTTCGGCAAGGAACGGTCCCAGACCATGATCGGCATCCAGATGGCATCCGCCTATGTGGGCACCTGTCTGATGCCGCCCATATTCGGCCTGCTGGCTAATCATATTGGAGCCTTCCTTTTCCCCTGGTATCTGCTGGCCATCCTTCTTTGCATGACGTTTTCTCACCAGCTGGTGCTGAAGCGAACCGCCAAAAAGGCAAAATACCAGCAAAATGCCGCACCTCAAGCAGTGGTTTAAAAAAAGCAGCCCCATTCTGCTCCGGTTCTTTTACAGAATCTGAGCAGGATGGAGCTTTTCATTTGTAAGTCTATCTTTTTCATTCGGGGTTTCTCCAGCCAAATCTTCAGCTATATCTTCTTCGGACTTTTTTCATCCAATGATCTGCTCGCAAAATTCTCTGACCGGGCAGGACTCGCATTGCGGCTGCTTCCGGCAGGCGCCAATGCAGTGCTCCAGAATCAGCCAGTGAAGCCATCCGTAAACTTTAGCATCCTCAGGCAGGCCCGTTTCAAAAAAGCGGCGGATGGCCCCGTCATCGGCAAAATCATATCCAAACCGCCGCAAAAAACGGCGGGTGTATGCATCAATGATAAAGGATGCCTTGTAAAAAGCATATACCAGAATCACGTCCGCCGTCTCCGCGCCGATTCCCCGGATAGCCAGAAGCTCTGTCCGCAGCTTTGGTGCAGGCTGATCCTGAACCTTTTTCCGATCAAAACCGTATCCGGCAAACCATCCCGCCAGAGCCTGCACTGTCCTGGCCTTTGCTTTGCAGAAGCCGCAGGGACGGATCAGCGCTTCCAGCTCCTCTACCGGCAGCTTTTCGATGTATGCCGGATCCGCCTTATCCCCGATGGCTTCCCAGGTCTTTTCTACGCTGGCCCAGGCGGTATTCTGCACCAGCACTGCCTGGAACATAACGGTGAAGGGATCCTCCGACCACCAGCGGGGCCTGCCGTATGCGGTAAGCAGCAATTGATAGAGGGTTTCTGCATTCTGCACGGTTATCCACCCCTTTTAAACTATTTCTTCTAGCCGATTATCTATTCTTTCTGGCGGACCGGGGGCTTCCCGCACTCCGGCCTCTTCTGGCATTCCGGACAATACACACTCCCTCTCCCGCCAATCACCTGACGCTCCAAAACCCTTCCGCAGACCGGGCACATCTTTCCCTGACGCCCGTAAACCTGCAGATACGGCGTATTTCGATAATCCTGTCCTTTTGCCGCCAGATATTCCTCCGCCGTAATTTCATTTTTCTCAATAAAAAATGCAAGCCGCTCCGAAACCGCTTCCGCCAGGCCCTTCCACTCCTCCGGTCTTAAGCTGCAGGCAGGACGTCCCGGGTAAATCCGGGCCGCAAATAAGATTTCATCAGAATAAATATTGCCGATCCCGGCCACCACGCTCTGATCCAGCAGACACTCCTTGATGGCCTTTTTCCGCTTTCCCAGACGAGCCTGCAGATACTCTGCGGAAAAGGCCTGGTCAAAGGGCTCCAGGCCCAGCCTGCCCATTCCGCTGACCAAATCCTCCTCGTCCTTCCCCAAAAGCCACAGCCGTCCAAAACGCCGCTGATCGGAAAACCGAAGCTCCCCGCCATTGTCCAGGCAAAAGGTCACATGGGTGTGCTTCTCCTCCGGCAAACCCTCCGGTGCCAGCAAAAGGCAGCCCGTCATCCGCAGGTGCAGGATAATGCGGCTGTCATCATCCAGAAGAAGCAAAAGAAATTTCCCCCGCCTGTCCATTCCGGCAAAGGTTCGTCCAAGCAGCCTTTCCCGAAACTGCCCGGCATCTGTAGGCGGACAGGAAATCACCTCCGGCCGCTTAATAACAACATCTTTTATCCTTCGCCCCCGCAGCTGAGGCTCAAGCACTCGCTTAACGGCCTCCACTTCCGGCAATTCCGGCATTCTCCCCACCTTCCTTTCTCTGCAAAGAACCAATTCGCAAATCCTCATTCCTTTTCGCGGACTTTCTGATCTTCTCATGATAAAAATAATTCACCACCACCGGCAGCGCGTCAAAAGGCCTCTGCATGCTGTCATCATTAGTCACATAATCCAGCCCCTCCCCGGCAGCAAATGCCCGCATCTCCCCATCCAGCGCTTCCCAGTAGCGATTATTCCCTCTGCTGTAAATTTCCTGATAGAGAGGCAAAAGATGAGGATATTTTTCCCTTATGTAGTCCATAATTACCGCTTTATAGCTTCCCCGCAGATTAAGATTCTCCAGCCAGATCAGATTGCAGCTGTTTTTTGCCCGGCGGATGATGGCTTTCGCATCAGTAATGCCGGGAAAAATAGGCGAAATAAAGCAGGTTGTGCGGACACCGGCCTGGTGAAAGGCCTCCATGGCCGCAAATCTCCGCTCAATGGCCGAAGCACCGTCCATATCCGCCCGGAATCCTTCATCCAGCGTATTAATAGACCAGGAGACCCGGGCATCAGGGAAGGATTTGATTAAGTCCAGATCCCGCAGGACCAGATCGCTTTTGGTGGCAATGCTGAGCCTCGCACCGCTGCCCTTCAGCTGCAGAAGCAGCTCCCTGGTGCGCCCATAAACCTCCTCCTGAGGAAGGTAAGGATCGGTAACCGAGCCAATAAACAGCTCCCTTCCCCTGTATTTCTCCGGATTCTTAATCCTTGGCCATATCTTCACGTCCAGGAAGGTTCCCCACGGCTCCGTATGGCCGGTAAACCGTTTCATAAACGAGGCGTAGCAGTACCGGCAGCCATGAGTACAGCCGGTATACGGATTAACCGAGTACTCGCACACAGGCAGATTGGACTTGGACAGGATGCTCCGCACCTGGATTTCCCTGATTATTGGGGCGTTCCTCATCAATTCAGGCATTGCTCTTTTTCACTCCGTTTCTGTACATATCTCTGCATATGATGCCATGTCTAAATAGTCAATTATTTGACCTTATATTAGCACAACCACCTGGCGGCGTCAAGCCTCTGCTATTCCGCAGAATGATTTGCACAGCGAAATTCTGCAAATTTCCCCAAATCCTTTGGAAATTTTTTTGAAGAGAATCAAAAAAAGGTATTGCTATTTTCCGCAAATTCTATTATAATAGCAAGGCACTTGAGTTTTGCACTCACTGCAAGATATGGCGGAATAGCTCAGTTGGCTAGAGCACACGGTTCATACCCGTGGTGTCGAGAGTTCAAATCTCCCTTCCGCTACTGAAAAAGACTTCCGGGAAGCGGCAGTCTTAAGTAAGGAGGCAGGCATGGCCGGATGAAGTCATGCCTGTCTTTTTCATTTTCCCCTTAACGTTTAAAATCCCCGCGGAAATGTTCAGCTTTTCCGCAGGGATTTTTCAATTCAAGTTTCTTTCAATCACAGTTTTATATCGTCCAGGCTTCTTCCAACCACCGTTTTCCACCGCCCAAGCGTACTCCAGCCACAGTTTTCCACAGTCCAAACGTATTCCACACGCAGTTTTCTACAGCCCAAATTCCTTCCGAAGGGTCTCTGTCATTACCTCCACCGGGGCCTCCACGCCAGTCCACATGGTGAAATTCAAGGCCCCCTGGTTTACTAACATTCCCAGGCCGTTCACCGTCTTGGCTCCACGTTTTTCTGCCTCCTGCAAAAAGAGACTGTGGGGATCATTGAAAATCACATCGGTGACAACCATGGTCTCGGTGACAGTATCGTAGTTGATGTTGGGCTTTTGATCGGTGTGGGGATAAAGGCCCACGCTGGTGGCATTGGAGAGAATATCCGTATCCTCCGGAATGTCAATGGCGTGATCCCACATGATGAACTCGGCTTCGGCCTTTGTTTTTTCCTTTAACAGCTTCACCAGCTCCTCGCCCTGTTCCCGCTCAATGTTTGCAATGTAAATCTTTTTCGCCCCTGCCAGTGCGCACTCTACGCTGATGGCTCTGGCCGCACCGCCTGCTCCCAGATCCTGGATCGGATAAAGAATCCCGACCGGCCGATGCGTACTACGGTGCTTCATAGTACCTTGCTGCAGACGGTTTCTGGGTGATGGTGAGACAGGCGGCGAATAATTTTTCTAAGAGCTACTGCATTTCCATGAAATAAAATACATTTTGTATTTATTTTCTCAAATATGTGTGATATAGTAAAAGCACACGAGGAGGTATGTGGAAATGCAAAATATCTTTTTGACTCGTTATTCCGTCAAGGGAATAAAGGCCCTGGATCAGTTAATTTCCTTATCCTTTTACAAAAAGACAATTTCAAAGGATCCCGACACACGGGGATACAATGTCAAAGGAATCTACGGAATGAATGGTTCCGGTAAATCAGGAATTGTTACTTCTGTGGAAATATTAAGGAATCTTCTTACTGATCCAGGCTATCTAAATAACCCTATCGCGCAGAAGAACTTAGATGCAATAATCAATAAAGGGACCCAAGCGCTTTTTATCGAGACCAACTTTATCGTAAATTTCGCAGAACCTGCACTACTGTTCCAGTACAGCGTAACACTTACCAAAGACTTGTCCGGTAAATATGTGATCTCCCACGAAAAACTCGCATTTAAAAAGGCATCAGCAAATAGTGACACCATGGAACCTCTTTTTGAAGTGATTAATGGCGAGTTTACCACCATTCTCAAAGAAAAAGAAAAGGCAGCGATGGATTTCTCATCCACATTCATCAGTAAAACAGTTAATCTGTTGGAAACAGCTTCTGCCTGTGCACTATTCTTCGAGAAATTTTGGCTCTCTACACTGCAAACTTTAGAAGCATCTCCGAGTTTTCTCGAGATTGGCCTATGTCTGCTGTACCTTTTTGGGAATAAAATACATGTATATTTAGACCAATCTGATGACCACAGGACTTACGTTGCCCAAACCTCTTTGAAGAGTTTCAATGACCAAGAAAATGATAAAATCGAAATTGATACATTGATCAGCAGCCTTCAAAAAATGGATAATGACTCTCTTAATGTGTTTTCTGTCACGGATAATCCCGTGTCGAAGGCGGCTTTCAGCGATTATGAGAGAAACGTAAGCAAGCTGTATGAATTTCTACATATTTTCAAATCCAATCTTCTGGGAATTGAGATCGATAAACGAGAAAACCGCGACTTTTGGGTCTGCAATTTAATCATGGTCTATGATTCCTATAAAATTCATGCAGAATATGAAAGCACCGGTATCAAAAAACTCATTCGATTGTATGCCTATTTAAAGGATATGGTTCACGGCGGTATTGTCTTTATTGATGAGTTTGACTCGAATCTTCATGATGTTTATTTGTGTGCTCTGCTGGAATACTTAATGGAGTATGGCGAAGGCCAGCTTTGCTTTACCACACATAATGTCGGCCCAATGGACATTTTAAAACGAAATAAAAAGTCCATTGATTTCCTGTCCGAAAACCATCAGATCTATCCCTGGACGACAAACGGCAACTACTCTCCCTCAAAATTATACCGGAACGGTATGATCGAGGGTTCTCCCTTTAATGTAGATGCCATTGATTTCATTGGGATATTCGGTTCGGATGGGGAGGATGAATAATGGGACTTCAATTGGTTTTTGTGCTTGAAACTAATAAACAATGCAATTCAGACTGGATTTATATCAAAGATACCATAGAACATTTTTATGAATATGAGCGAACGCAGGTTAAATTCAGTCCCCTGTACATGAATGGAAAAGGAAATTACCGGAAGAAAGAAAAGCAGGTAAAGCAGCTGGTGAAGCTGTATGATGCCATGGCAAAAACAAATCACTCCAGTGTTTTATATTGCTTCGACTGCGATGATTATGACACGAAACCAGATGACCGTAATTTTTTAGAACAAACCAAGCAATACTGCAGCGATAACGGTTATACATTTATCTGGTTCTGCAAAGATATCGAACGTGTTTATATCGGCAAAAAGGTCGATGACAGTCAAAAAAAGAAAGAGGCTGAGCTTTTCAAAAAAAGAAAACATATTGACAAAGTAGATAAGCACTCCCTTTCCGCCAATAACTATCAGATAAATACAAGCAATATTTTAACTGTTTTAGACCAACTCCCGGAATTATCACGAAAAAATTAGTGTCTGCTGCATATCAGCTAAATCAACTGTATAGGAAACAAACAATATATGCCTGCATAAATTGTACCGCTTTCTAATATGATGTAAAAAACGTTCTCAGGGGCAGCCTCATGAAGGAATATATCGAAGAACGGGCAGTTGCCATTGCCAATTACATCATAGACCACAATGCTACGGTAAGGCAGACGGCGAAAAAATTTGGAATTAGTAAGTCAACAGTCCACAAGGACGTCACGGACCGCTTAGAACACATTAACCCCTCCCTCGCAGCCCGTGCCCGTGTAGTGCTGGATGTGAATAAATCCGAGCGCCACATCCGCGGCGGACTTGCCACCCGCGAAAAGTACCAGCATCGGCTGCAGATTTGCAGTAAAGAAGATACATAAAAAGGAAATGGAGAAATTTGAGCACTACACAAAAATAAAGAATTGAAAACTGGCCGGGATTGAATGCCTGTTGCATCCATCCCCGGCCAGAACGATTTTCTTTCTCCTGTCTAATCCAGATTTCTAGGCAATCCACCCTTTCTCTTCATTCCAAAACCATGCAGATAAATCTCCGGCACATTTACACGCCCATCTTTTGCAATCAGCACGATTCCCAGTTTCTGCAGCACATGAAAAATCCCCTGAGAAGACCGCTCCGGAAGAGTTTTCCGTTCACTATCCCCCCACACGCTCATGTCAATCCGCTCCAGGAAGATTTCCCGGTTCACCAGAATCGTCAGCCCTTCCAACTGCCCTTTTAACTTTTTAATCCAAGGGTATTCCTCTACCAATTCGCTTACGCGATCTTCGGAAACACTGACTAGCGCATTTTGGATCATCGCTGGCAGAATAAGATGCTCCTGCGTCAGCTTATCCATTTCTCCAGGATGCTTCAGCATTCCCTCCGCCGCTGCAGAAAAGCATTTCAAGAACGAGCGGGGAGCCAGCGCCCCATTGGCATCCTGCAGATGATTCGGCATCCACCGATAACTCTCACCTTTTTTAGGAGATTTCCCCATATATCGCCCGATAATCTGTTCCACAAATTTTTCCATCAGCGCCTTCTCATTAGCCGGAATATATCCCAAATCCGCATCCCGCTCTTCACCGATCAGCCCCTGGATCTTCCGCAGATATTCCAGGGTCGGCGCAGAGTCAGCATTTGCCATCCGCTTGATCAGCAGACGATACAGGGAAACGGTGTTCCACTCCAGGCGGATGACATGGTTGTTCAGCTTGGAGGCATCCATAAAGTTAAGCATATCGGACTCATACAGATCCGTCCGCAAAAAAATCTTGCACTTTAATCTGCGCCAGCGCATGGTATGGTTAAACCAGAAGGAAAGCAGGCTCCGGATAAAGGGAAACAGGCTATTATACTCGCTGGTTACACGGTCCAGAAAATCATAAGTGATAAACAGCCAGCGATCCTTTTTCTGTAAGTAAGCATCGATCTTCTCCAGAAGACTCTCCCAATATTCCGGATCTTCTTTCAGGTCAGGAAGCCACTTTGATACCCGTTTCAACAGATCTGGCGAAAAAAAAGCATCATTCCTTCCATCATGCAAAAGCGGCTGCAGGCTTTCCAGCAGCTCTTCATCCTCCTGAAAATATTGCAAAAGCACAAAGAGCATACTGCCCGCCCAATACGTCTTTGCCGACCGGTCATCAGCAAACTGGTCCAGCACCTCCTGGGAAGGAAAACTGCCATTTGCGTCATACCCGCAGATCGCCTCGGAATTGGTCCCATTCGGCCCCAAAAGGGTCCTTTGCTTTCCCATAATTTGCTGAAAGCCTTTTTCAGAACGAAATGCATAAAACAGTCTGGTTTTTCCAGAGCCCCGGCTGCCCAAGATCAGGAAACGGGCAGGATCTCTCATCAGGCTGTATTCCTGCATGATCAGAAAATCCTCCAGGCTGCTGTTTGGGCTGCTGTTTGGGCTGTCGCTAGACTCGTATTCTGCCGTTCCCTGAATCTTCTGAATCGTCTCCAATATCGCTGTTTTGATCTCCTTAGTCATGCTCGTTGTTCCCTTCTTCCAGGTCATCTCCGAACCACCCGCATATCCGACTCACAATCGCCTGATAGTCCGGACCGCTTAATATATTCTTCATTGTCTGAAACATCTCATTCTGCTCTGCAGAACCATCTGAATACAGACGAACCTCGTCATTCAGCTGCGGCTGATACGATACGTAAATCGGCGAATGTGCCTCGCCGTCTGCATCTATGCCCGGCACTTCATCCATATAATATCCATCACAGCACAAGGTATATGCCTGTATTTTAAATGACTCCCTCTGCTGCGATGTTCCCGTAAAACCATTATGCATACTATCGACAATGGCAATCGGAACAGCATCTGCCTGCGCACTGGCCGCCAGCCGTATCACTTCCTTCATCCCATTCCAGGACTGCGGATTGTCACGGCCCAGCAGCACAATCCCATGAGGGATCTGTACGGTGATCACTCCCCCCATATCATGGAACCCTGCTCTGGCATCAAGAAGAACGTAATCCACCGGTTTTCCGAAGCTTTCGATAAACGAAACCGCTTGTTCGAGCAGACGGCAAAGGGCGCTTCTCATCCCATTTGGCGTTGTATCCTGGTAATCTATACGGGCCAGCTTGGAAAGATACTGCTCATCCATTTTCCCGGCGGGAATCACATAAATATCCCCGTTAATCTCTGCCTTCAACACGGTTCCATCCACAGAGGTCAGATATTCCCGCATATCCGGTGCGTAAGCCTGATCTGCCTGATATTCCACCAGAAAGTCTACCGTCCCCATCCGGATCTGTCTATCGTCAAAGAAAATCGAAAACAATCCAGGCGCCTCTACATCCGTATCAACAGCCAAAACGGTTTTCCCTTTCTGCGCCAGGATCATCGCGGATGCCGCAAGGGCCGTAGTGCGTCCCATTCCTCCTTTAAATGAATAAAATGTCAGCACCTTGGGCTTATTCCCATCGCAGGCATCATCATAGCTCCATATTGGAGAAACCGTGCCGCTGCGGTCAAGCCATGCCTTCTTTGCAATCACACGTTCAACATAATACCAGCTGCATGCACCCGATATTTTCCACAGCTGACGCAGAGACTGGATATTGGCAATCACCCGGGCTTCCAGGTCACTGTGCCTTTCTTCCTGACAGATGACCCTTCCGCTGAAATAAACGCCAAGTGCCGTTCTCAGATCGGATTTCAATGTTGTCAGAGCTCTGTTATTTACCCTTGCTGAACTCCCGGCAGACAGCAAAAAAGCGAGATGCCCAAACACATCCCGTATGATCGTAATCTCCTTCATGGAAGGGAATTCCCCCCATCCCCGGATTACCGTTTCCGCAGTCTGAACCGCCTGCTCAAATGAAACCATCTGTTCTCCTCCCTATACTTTTCACATCTCCATCTGACCGTTTAAAACTGCTTCGATCACATGATTAATCAGCTTCTCTGCATAACATCGGGATTCTCCCAAATCTGCGCTGCTGTACGTTCCATCTGCCCCATAACGCCGCTCCGGGTGACCCCGAAACAACAATGCAGGAACGTCTTTTACTCCCAGCAGCAGAGCAAACTTCGGGTCCAGCATGCCAGACAACTCCATATATAAAGAAATATCTTCCAGCAAAGCTTTAGCGCTGTGATTCTGTGCTCTTCCCGATAAATGAAGCAGTTCTGCAAATGCCTTGGCCGAACACTCTGCGGAAAATGCGTAGTGACACATGGCATTATCCTTTCGTCCATGTTGGTGCAGCAGAGCACCGTCCTCAAAATGGCGGACCGCAGCAACCGGATAACGATCATGCAACATAAAAAGCATTCCCTCCCTTATCACAGTAAATACACAAACACCCTTATTTTAACGGTTTTCTTTTGTGTAAGTTTACCATATCCTAATAATTTGCACAAGCAGAGAAAAGCCCATTCAAGCCATTGCATTGTCCCATCTCCTGATGTATAATAATGGCTGTTTGCGCTTACCCCACCACTGTTCTGCAACAGGCTGCGGTAAGAGTATATGAAGGTGATGCTGAGATTTTAATGCGATTGCGATGAGGTTATGATGAAAGTACTGATTACATTTTTTAAGAAGGAAACGGTTTTCTGTGTTTCGTTTCTCCTGGCGCTCTTCTCTTCGTTTGCGGTCCTGCCGGATTCGGTCTACCTGACCTACCCGGATTACCGGACTCTGGCGCTTTTGTTTTGTCTGATGATTATTGTAGCGGGATTTCAGTCCCTGGGCGCCTTCACGCTGCTGGGACAATCTCTCTTAAAGCGGGCCAGCACTCTGCGGAAGCTGTCTTTAATTATGATGCTGCTGTGCTTTTTCAGCAGTATGGTAATTACCAATGATGTGACGTTAATCACCTTTGTTCCCTTTACCATCCTTGTTTTCGGCATGATTGGCAAGGAGGAGCGGATCCTGAAGCTGGTTGTACTGGAAACCATCGCGGCAAATCTGGGGAGCATGGCCACGCCCATCGGGAATCCGCAGAATCTTTACCTGTATTCCGCCTCCGGCATTTCCATGGCGGAATTTTCCCGGGCGGTCCTTCCCTTTGCCGGACTGTCGCTTATTCTGCTGATCGCCGTGATCTT
>JAGHER010000153.1 GCA_017889125.1 Lachnospiraceae bacterium | reverse complement strand
ATTGCGGATGGTGCAGACATTACAGGGGGCATGGACGGATATCTTGCTGGTATTTTTGTGGATAAGGAGTACCGCTCCCATGGTGTGGGAAAGCAGCTTTTGGACTGGGCAAAGCGAGATTATCAGTCTCTGTCATTAAGCGTATATGTGAAGAATGGGCGGGCTGTGGAATTTTACAAGCGAGAAGGATTTTCCGTGGCAGAGGAAGGGATTGATGAAGCCACGGGAGAGGAGGAATATACGATGGTTTGGAAAAGCTGACCAGACAGGCGGAGATGAACCGGTATTTGATGAAATATCCCAGTATTTTATAAAAGAAATTCAGGAAAACGCAGATTAATGCGTTTTCCTGAAGCGTTTCAAAAGAATTTTGAAGCCATTCCCGAAATTTTTGGCTGGAGTGCTTCCCTAAATTTTCTGCTCACCAGTTGTCCAAACATGGGTCTCCTTAGATGCGGAAGCCGTGTTCTGGGCCATGACGCCTACAAGCCGGTGGGGAACGTAGGGCTCTTCTAAGAAGGCCAGTTCCTCGCTGGTGAGGGAAAGCTCTGCCGCCTTTGCCACCCCTTCAATATGGCTCAGCTTGGTTGTGCCCACCACCGGCGCGGTGACCTTGCTTAAGAGCCAGGCCAGGGAGATTTCCGTCATGGATACGCCCCGCTTATCGGCCAGCTGGGCCGTGCGGCGGATGATTTCTCCGTCCTGTTCGGCGGCAGCATCGTATTTAAACCGGGCGTAATCATCGTCCTTAAGCCGCTTTGTCATTTCCCCGGGATGGCGGGACAGGCGGCCGCCTGCCAGCGGGCTGTAAGGGGTCAGGGCGATATTGTCCTCCCGGCAGAGGGGAACCATTTCTCGCTCTTCTTCGCGAAAAATCAGGTTGTAATGGCCCTGAATGGAGACAAATTTGGGAAAACCTTCTTTTTCAGCCAGGGCATTGGCTTTGGCCAGCTGCCAGGCGAAGCAGTTGGAAATGCCGATGTACCGGACTTTTCCTGCCTTTACCATGCGGTTTAAGCCATCCAGAATATCATAAATCGGCGTTTCGTAATCCCACATATGGTAAATGTAGAGATCTACGTAATCCATTCCCAGATTTTCCAGGCTCTTGTCCAGCATTCGCTGAATGTGCTGCTGCCCGGAAATCCAGGCGTTTATCTCCTCGGGAGTCCGGGGCAGAAATTTGGTGGCGATCACCACATCCTCCCGTCGGGCAAAGTCCTTTATGGCCCGGCCAAGATACTGCTCGCTGGTGCCGCTCTGATAAGCGATGGCGGTGTCAAAGAAATTGACGCCCAGCTCCAGTCCCCGCCGGATGATCTGGCGGGAGTGTTCCTCGTCAAGAGTCCAGGTGTGCTGGCCGTGGGCAGCGTCACCGAAGCCCATGCAGCCCATGCAGATCCGGGATACCTTCAGATCTGAATTTCCAAGCTTTGTGTATTGCATGTGCAGCTCCTCCTTTTTTGGTTATTTTAATCGCCTGGCCCTTACGCAGCAGCGTTTTTCCGCAAAGGTAATGCCATAGCCCCAGATCGTTTCTACATCATCAACAAGAGAATCCGCGTAGCCTTTTGCAGTGATCTGTGCCAATGCCTGGTCACTTATTTTATCCAGAGAGACTTCTTTTCCGGCATGTTTGATTTCAATAATGATGCCCGTTTCCAGGTCTTCGCGTTCGATTTGGATATCACTGCGGCCCATGCCTGCTTCCCGGTTAGACAGAACAATCCATTCAGGGTTCCCTTTCAGCAGCCCCAGAAGAAAACCATGGTAAAAGCCTTCATATTGATCGTAATAACTGATGGTAGTGCGAAGCTGCAGACGGATGATTTTTTCCGCTTCCTCTGCCGCACCGTTTTCCAGTGCCTGATAAAGAGTCCGCAGTGTTTCTGCAGAGTTTTCCACCTTTTCTTCGAACCATTTCTGAATTTTTTCAATAAAAATTTCCCGCACTTCCCGGTTGGGAATCACAAAGCAGGCAAAGCCCGGATGAGCCGGTTTTCCATGCTGGTCTAGGGTGAGATAACCGGTCAGGTACAGCACGCTCCACAAATGATCGATGCGCTCATCCAACTCGGCGTAGGTCAGGTTTTCCACCAGCCGATGTTCGATTGTTTCGCCCGCAATCAGACGTTCAATATCACTGCGCGTTGTCCCATCTGCCTTGTCAATAAACCGCTTCACCAGGTCATTGGAGCTGGTATTATTCCAGTAAGCCTGAGGCCGGGCCTTCGGGTCGGCAAGAAGCTTATCACAATGATTCACAACATCCCAGGGGCAATACACACTGGTATCGCCAAAGCGATAGCCGTCATACCATTCCCGCATCTGTGGATAAGCGTGGCTCAGACCGTAGTCTGCCAGGATTTTTCGCACATCGGTGTCGGTAAAGCCAAAAAATTCATCAAAACGTTTATCCGAAATGCCATCGGCCTTGAGATTATTTACGCCGGTGAAAATACTCTCCTTGGAAATTCGAAGACAGCCTGTCACCACCGCAAAGTACAGGTCCGGATTGGTTTTAAATGCCTCACCGAAAAAGGTGCGGAGAAATTCCACCATGCTGTCATAGTAACCGCTCTGGCTGCTTTTATCCAGAGGAACATCGTATTCGTCAATTAACAGGATCACCGGCTTTTCGTGGTGAGCGTGGAGCATCCGCATAATCGCAGGAAGGGAAAACTGCAGCAATATTTCATCAGTATCGGCGTCAATTAGCCGCATCAGCCGTTCTTTATCCTTTGGGGCCACCTTTTCGCTGGACAGAAGATAAGACAGGCGCTGTGCTTCTACGGAAAGCAATTCTGTCAGCCTCCGGAGAGCCTCCGCATAAGTTTTTCCGCCAACGCTCTTTAAGGAAAGAAAAATCACTGGATAGCGTCCCTGATGCTTTGCGCACAGCTCATGATTCTCCGCAGCCTTCAGTCCGGCAAACAGTTTAGGGTCACTTCCGATTTCGAAAAAGGCCTTCAGCATACTCATCATCAGTGTTTTTCCAAAACGCCGCGGGCGGGTAAAAAGATTGACTTCGCCGGCAGATGCTAAAAGCTGCTGGATAAAGTCCGTCTTATCCAGGTAATAGAACCCAGATTGGATGATTTTCTCAAACCGGTCAACGCCCACTGGCAGCGGCTTCTGCATCCATTCAGCCATCATTCTCACCTTCCCTTTCCTCTGCGCATTATGCTTGCTGGCTGTTTCTTTTGGGTCAATTATACCGTACTGCCGAAGGAAAGACAAGCTGGCGCAGTCATCCTTTTTATGCATCATTTACGCCGCGTTGCAGTTCACGCTGGACATGAACTGCAATGGAATCCAGCCCATTCCAAATCGCCTGCGGCGATGGGCCGGATTCTTTGGCCACTTTTCATGTACTGGTCTGGCATTTTCAGCAAGTGAAAATGCCAAGCATGAACAGCAACTACGCCGCAGCCATCCTCCGTATCTGCGCCAGCGCCCTGGACACCGGCGGCAGGGAAATGACGATGACCGTCAGCAGGCCCTCCGTCAGGATGTAGGAGTAGTTGTAGATAATGGGATACAGGGCAGCCAGAGCCTGGGGGAATTCATCAGGCATGTAATCCATCCAGTAAAGGTAGCCGCCCAGGGCGTGAAAGGCGCCGCGGACCAGGATCCCCAGGATGTAGCCCTTGACCAGGCCGTTTTTGGACCGGCTAAACAGTCCGGCCAGTCCAAGTCCGGCGAAGGCCAGCAGATAGTCGCAGCATACCTGGAAGAAGGACAGCACATACGGCTCCTGGAGAAACTGCAGGATGCCGTAGGCCAGTCCGGTCATGATCCCTGGCCCTGGCCCGTACCAGTAACCGATCAGGCAGATAAACAGCATACTGAACAGGGTCACTGAACCGCCGTAAGGAAAGGTAAAAATTTTTAAGTAGGAAGCCAGATAGGCAAGAGCCATGGCGGCCGCGCAGAAGACCAGCTGCTTGGTGGAAAGCTTTCTGCCAGAGCGATTTGCTGCGGGGGCTTTTGGAGCAGAGCTTCCTGCTGCAAAGTCTCTCGCGGGAGAGCTTTTTGCCGCGGAGTTTCCTGCCGCGGAGTCCCCGCGGAAGCCGCCTTTGGAAATGCGGAATGCTGCGGCTGCTATCAGCAGGATAACTGCCGCAGCCGAAAGGACGTAGCCAAGTGTGGTCAGGCCGCCCTCTGATGTAACAATTGACATAAGAAAAACCTCCTTTGCATAAGCCGGAGAACGTTTCGAAGAGCGTCCCGGCATAGATCTGCATGGAAATGCACATCTTTTTCGCTGTGAGTATAGCGCGGAAAAGTGAAGCTGTCAATAAATGGGGGAGGGAACCAAAACAGCTTTTCCTCATAGGATATAGTAAGCCAGGCCGTACTAGCCAATGGCTGTATGATTTGAGGAGGAAAACGGTATGATGTATGACGAATTTAATGGCAGCACTCCAAGGAGAAATGGATGCTGCTGTTGCAGAGGGCCAGTTGGTCCTACCGGTCCCAGAGGTCCCATTGGTCCGAGAGGTCCTATTGGCCCCACTGGTCCTACTGGTCCCAGAGGATTTGCGGGAATGATTGGCCCGACCGGAGCCATCGGTCCAACCGGCCCCACGGGAGCAACAGCGGCATTTGAAAATGCGCAACAGATAAGTAACTCTGTATCATAGTCCCTTCTTTGCTTTTTTACTGTGACTGGAAACTCCCGGATCGGCAAAGGCAAACCAAAGTTCCACTTCTTTATTGCGATATATGCAGATATGATCCAGCAGGGTGATAAGAAGTCCACGGTTTAGCTGTGAAATGGTTCCATCCTGGAGAATGGCGGCCAGCTGAGGATCCGGAGCAGATTCGGCTTCACAGGCAGCCTGATATTCTGTCTGGAGACTTTCAATGGCTGTCTTCAGGGTGCTGGCCTGCGCAGAATATTTTTCTTTCATGCGCAGGTACTCCTCGCGGGTAATGTCTCCGTTTTTCCAATCGGCATAGAGATTGTCTGTGATGGCAAAGGTCCTTTCCAGATCGCGCCTGCGTGCTTTAAGAAGACGATCCAGGCAACTGAGCTGCAAGTTTAGCTTCTGCTGACCATCCTGCATCATTCTTTCCTGCTGACCATCCTGCATCATCCGTTCCTGTTGGCCGCCCTGTATGATGTCCTCCAGCTGCCCGGCAGATCGGGCAGTGCAAAGCAGCGTCTGGATGATGGAGAGGAGAAGGCAGTACAGCTTATCTTCCCGGATTGTATTTTTTGCACAGCGTTTCCTGGATTTTTCCTGGTATGTCCGGCACTGGTAGTAGACAATACCTTTGGATGAGTGGCGGGACATGGCTTTTTGGCAGTCTCCGCAGCGGATGAGGCCGGAAAATAAATGAAGCTTTCCGGTTTTTGGCGTGGCTCGAGTGTGCTTTTTCTGGAGTTTTTGCGCCTGTTCAAAGATATCCAGCGAAAGAATTGGCTCATGTGAGCCGGGAACCACAATCCATTCTTCACTGGGCACGGTTACCTTCTGATGAACCTTATAGCTGATGACGGTCTGCCTTCCCTGTACCATGGTTCCGATATACACCGGATTTTTCAATATGGCGGAAATGGTTCCAGGGGACCATAGGCCGTCATTTTTTGAAGGGCAGGAGTTGTGATAATGAAGTCCTTTTCTCTGTTTATAGGCGGTGGGATTAGGGATTCCCAGCTGGTTGAGCCTGCGGGCAATGGCGTTTTTGCTCATTCCCTCATCGATGAACCAGCGGAAGATGGATTGGACAGTATCGGCGGCTTCTGGGTCGGGGATCAGGAGATTCTTGTTGTCCGGCGATTTCTGGTAGCCGTAAGGGGCGAATGCGCCAATAAATTCGCCTTTCCGCCGCTTTGTGGCGAAGGTGCTGCGGATATCCAGAGAGGTTTTTGCCGCATAGCGGTCATTCATCAGGCCATTGATGGGGATTTCCAGCCCGCCTATGGTTTCCGGGTGGAGAAAGCTGTCTACCCGGGGTTCGCTGATGGTGATGAAACGGGTGCCTTTCTGGGGAAATACCTTTTCCAAAAAGTAGCCCTGGTCGGCGTAATTGCGGAACATCCGGGACAGGTTTTTGCAGACAATGCAGTCGATGATTCCGGCATCCAGGTCTTTGAGCATCTGCAGAAAGGCAGGGCGTTCATAATCGGTGCCGCTCTGGCCGTCATCAATGTAATTTCCGGCAAAGAGATACTCTCCAGGAAAGGCGGATTCCAGGTATTCGGAAATGATTTTTTTCTGGTTGGCGACGCTCAGGCTTTCGTCATTTCCATCGTCCCGGGAGAGGCGGATGTAGGCACCTACGCGCCAGATTCTGCGGGCGGGGCTGGCAGAGGGAATGAGGGGTGATCGGGTGGCTGGTGGGAGAGTGAGAGGGTAAGGATAAGGATAAGACATGGCGCCTCCGGGAGTTGGATTTGCGGAAATGGGCATGTGGTTTGCCGGGGATTCTGCAAATTCCAGGATGGGATTAGAGTTGTTTATATCTATGAAAGAGACTTTGTCCCCTATGAAAGCTGGTTGAGTGGAGATATACAGATAAAGCAGAATACGTTCCTACTTGTGTCTTCCGATTGAATGTGCTAAAATAAAGACAAAAATAAAAAAATATCTTTATTTGTCTGTGAGGTGATTGGATGCCAAAGGTAGCTTATTCGGAGGAAGATCGGAATCATATCAGAACGTCGCTTATTACGGTTGGGCTTGAACTGATGGCAAAACAAGGCATACAGCATACAACAGTAGAGCAAATATATAAAAAAGTTGGTATTTCGCGAACTTTCTTTTACTCTTTTTTTCAGACAAAAGAGGATTTCGTGATGGAAACGCTGTACTGGCAGCAGCCGAAAATCATTGAATATGCGCAAAAGCTGATGGCTGATTCTGCTTTGAACTGGCGCGATGCGGTGAAGCAATTTCTCCATGCCTGCTGTTACGGAGAGAAAAATGGGATTGCCGTGTTAACGATTGAAGAACAACAACGTATTTTCAAGCGCCTTTCAAAGGAAAAATATCAGATGTTCCGCCAGAGGCAGCTCCGGTTGTTTGGAGAAATTTTGGAAAGCTTTGGGATAAAGGCAGATGACAGGGTGATTGGGCTGTTTACAAATCTAAGCCTGTTAGCGATGGTGATACGCAGAGCACTCCCCGATACCCTCCCCTTGCTTGTTTCCGAGGCTGCTGATGAAACTGTTGACTTTCAACTGAATGCGATTGTGGATGCTCTGGAAAAGCTGAAAAAGAGCCCCACCGCAATCAAAATAAATATTTAGGAGGGAAAATTATGGGATTTTTTAGCAAACTGTTTAAAGGCCCGGAAATTGACATGGAAAAGAGTGCTGCAAATGCGAAGAAAATGCGTATGCTATTTAACCATGTTGTAAAGGACGGAGACACCTATAGGTTGATTTATGGATACACAGAGGATGTTAGCCGCTTTAATTATGGATTAGTTCATGGGAGCAAGACGAAAATCGGTAATCTGATTGTTGGTTGGAACGAGGATAGTCAGACAATTGTGGTTGTTCCCACCGTTCCCGACCTTTCAGGATGCGGTGACCCGACGTATTATCGCCGCTCTGAAATTTTGAAAGCCTATCGCAATAAGTACCCGACTGATGCGTTTATTATTTATCCAGACAAAAAAGGGTATATCGGCATCAATGCCTATGATTGGCTGGAAGATGAAAAGCTGTATGTCTATGTGTCGCAAGACGAGGAACTGGCCGCTTTTACTGACTTCTTTATGAACAGATTTGCAACAAAGTGAGGGAAAAATGCCTTTAGAAGAAATTGGAGCAATCCTGCTATTCCTTGTGGCTGTATTTATATTGGGTAATTTATGGTTTCATTTTATAGAAACAATATTAAAAGGGATCAAAAGACGATTTACACGCCGCAAGGAACCTCCGGCATGGCATACGCTTCCCACTGATGAAAAGGACATAAAAAATGTTTGAAAAATGCTGCCGCCAGACCCCACCAAAGGGCCTGAACGGCAGCATTTAAAATACCATTTACAGCACCTTCTCCAAAAATGCCTTAGCCCGATCGGTAGCCGGATTGGAGAAGAAGGCATCGGGAGTGGTATCCTCCAGAATGTGTCCTTCGTCGATAAAGCAAATCCGGTCGGACACCTCTCTGGCAAAGCCCATCTCATGGGTAACCAGGGCCATGGTGATGCCGGTGTGGGCCAGATTTTTGATTACCTCCAGAACCTCTTTTACCATCTCCGGAT
>JAGHER010000152.1 GCA_017889125.1 Lachnospiraceae bacterium | reverse complement strand
GATGATCGTACGCCTTTAATGTGATTCTCATTACTTGACTTGCCATAAAAAAAGTCGCCTCCTTTTCGCACTTTTACGAAGTACGACAAGCGGTGACTGTACACGTTCCCGTGTGTGTCGCAACCGACTACACACTTGTTTCTGCCTCTTTCCGACAGATGTTTAATTGGTACAGTGACTTGTCGCCAGTTTTCTAACTTGACATTCGCTCCACGGAAAACCTGCCTTTTCTCAGGCAGCAACCTCACGTTTCATCGCTATCATGCCACAGCCTTTAAAGAATAGCATATGTGGAAGAATATTGCAAGTACTTTTTTGAAGTTTTTTCGGGGTTTTTCGCAAGTTTTTGCAAAGTTTTGTTTTTCTGGATCTTCATACCCTTTCTGTGACCAGACAACTGCCAGCAAATCGGTGACGTAATCTCCTGTATGTTTTGGACATTCATAAGGCTTCTTATTCATATCTCTCCAACAGCGTATAATCATCCACATGATAAAACGGTTCAATCGGCGGATAATCAGCCAGATTGCTCTGCAGCTCTTCGTAAGCATCCTCCTCCGTATTGCTTATATCCCCTTCCGCAACCAACATATTCTCTTCAAGGGCATAAACCGAAAGATATTCTAAATGAAGTGACCCCATACCGCCTTGATAAACCACAATTCCATTACCGTCATATTCCCGCAGTCCGTTAGCATATGGATACAGAGCACCACAGTTTACTGCGCCGTCCCCCTCCAGTGTATACACATCATACCATCTACTCTTGCTTCCATCAGCAACAATCAGCTCCGGAATTCCATCTTTATCGATATCATACAATGTATATTGAGAGTATGACGTAAACACCTTAGGTTCTCCATTTACAGTCAACGTATTCTCCACAGACACAGGATAGCTTTGCAGTATCGCTTTATATCCAGCAAACAGAGAACCATCTGCCTCCGGCACCGGATACCCTTCAGGATAATGCTCCGGCAGTGTATAGTTTTCCAGGTTCAATATATTATAGTAGTAATCCGCACCGGCAAAGGAATATTTCGCGCAGACGGCACACAATTCTCCGGCTTCATTCAGAAACGGGACGCTTGCGGACACGTTCTCCGGCGAGAGGGATTTTGCAAGGACCTCATCGGCACGCGCTCTGTTCTGCTCGTCATTCTTCTGGTAAATGGATTCCTCACAGTTTTCAAAATGCATGGTATACAATGCCTGTCTTACCTTTTCCTCAAACTCCGTCCTGGTCACGCCCCGATATGCGAACAGCTCCTCGTCGGAAACCACATCGCCCTCAGGAAGAGAAAGATTATAGACATAGTAATCCGTCCATGCCCAGTCATAAGGCTGGCTTTCAATCACGAGGCTGAGGATATCTCCATTTACGGTCCACGTGTAGGTTATGGATTCCAGGCCTTCCGTTTTCTTCTCCTCCCACCATTTCTCAATGTCGCTCACCACACCGTAATAAAGGGTATCCCAGATTTCCTTATTCATCAGCTTCACCTGGTAGCTGTCAATGTTAATCTGTGGAATGTGGAAGCTTCTTCCGCCAAACTCCTCCCCATATGCGTCGGTTACCAGATTTTCATTGTTGACATCCTCCGCAGTTTCTTCCAGGCTTTCCTCAGTATCCCCTTCGCTGCTCCCAGACCACTCGTCCCTGTGGCTTTCCGTTTCTGCCCCACTGATTCCTTCCTGTTCATCATCAGTCAGCATCCCGCTGCTTCCCTGCTTTCCATGGTCAGTCAGATTCTCGCCATCTGCCTCCTTATTCTTCTCCTGTTCCGGCTCATAATCCGCCCCACTCTCTTCGCCAGTTCCAGATACAGCAGCCAAAATCTGCTCTTTAGCATAGTCCTTTGCATAATCTTTCACCTGCTCCATCAATTCATCCACTTCCGGCGGCAGATTTCCGCATCCGGCAGCCAGCAGCGCAGACATCACCGCAGGAATCACTGCTTTCTTCATATATCCTCTCATACAATCTCCCCCTTTTCTATGCTCCTCGCGCCAATATCTTCTCCACTATAGCACGTTTTTCCAGGCATTTCATTAAACTGCGTTAATGTCAGGCCAAATATCCTCCTTGGCAAAAAAGGCTCCTGCCGAAGCAGAAGCCTTTTGAAAATCGGTTGGTTGGAACAGCCGTCCAGTTTAATTGGAATACCAGTCATCAGCCAGATAATCCGGCTCCTCCGGATCAACGCCCATCACACCGGATACCGACTCGCCGTCGATCTCCGTAACCTGGCCGGAGCTGTTGGTCTTGTACTTAATGTCATCGGAATTCTTCACGGTGGTATTCTTCATCACCTTGCCGGAGGAATTTACCATAACCGCGTAATTCTTATCCGGCACGTTAATTAACTCATACTTATCATTCTGCGCTACCTGAAGCTTTCCTAAATAATATAAGTAATTATCCTTGATGCCGGTAAAGCCGCGGCCGGCGGAAGTAAAGTAGAAGGTGCTCTCCTCGCCGCTGTCCTCCTCTACCTTAATCTTTCCGGAACGAGCCCAGCAGTCATTATCATTCTCGCCGAAGTAATAGGAGGTATAATTGCTTTCGTCCTCAGTTTCTCCCAGATATACCTTTCGCAGTCCGTATACCGGATTTCCCGCGCTGTTGAACAGGTAGGTCTTTCCGCTGATGGTGAGAAGATCATCCTTAGTGGGAATACCATCCTCGTCAGCCTTAGGTACGCCCTTGGAATTGAAGTAGTACCAATGGATCTCATCATTGCTGTCATCCAGTCCTCTGGGAGCAGCCAGGGTGTACCAGCCGGTAACCATCTTTCCGTCGGATTTGAAATACTTGTAGCTGGTGATGGAGCTTCCGCCCTCTACATTCTTCCAGCCGTACTGAAGAGCACCGTCGGAATTCATGCAGTAGTAATCGCCGTCAACACGGACTGTACCGTATTCATTGCCGCTGTCCTCGTCCGGGGTGACCTTTCTGCCGTTGGATTTGAAATAATACCAGTATTTTCCGTCATTCTCTGCCTGAAGGAAGGGGTCATACTCTTCCTCGTCATCCTCATCATAAGAAACGTCATCCGGCGGATCCAGAAGCTGCCAGCCGGTGAGCATCTGCCCGTCCCCATTGGTATAGTAGCGGTTCTCATCTACCCATCCGGTCTGCATCACGCCCACATCATCAAAATAATACCAGACATTGCTGATCTTCTTCCAGCCTTCCTTTACCGCCTTGCCCTTGCTGTCAAAGTAATACCAGGCAATGCCGCTGTCCGTCTCAGAGGAACAGTCCTCACGCAGCCAGCTGTCAGAAACCATAATGCCATTCTCATCCACATAATACTCATCATCAATCCAGGTGCTTACGGCAATGTAGCCGGAGCTGTCCAGGTAGCGGTACTTCCCGTCCGCGCCCTTCTGCCACTCATTCCTTACAATGTATCCGTCTCTGTCCTGATACTGCCACTGACCATTATTCTGCACCCATCCGGCAGCTGCCCAGGCGGTAACAGCCGTCCCCGCCGTAAGCGCTGCAGTCAGCGCCAGAACTGCACATATTTTTCGTCTCATTATTCCTACGCTCCTTTATCTTCCCAGGGCCGCACTGGCGGCGGATCCTGAAGATGTATGCCATAACACACTCTCACCCTGCTTACATGCAGTATTCGGGTCTTAACCCGGTATCATAATACTACTATATACAGGAAATTTTAGCAAGTTTTTTCCAGAGTTGCAACAAATTTTCTATTTCGATTTTATTACGTTTTCTGCCGTGAACACTTTTGCGCACGCAGAAGGATTCTCTTGACGCTCCCGGAGCCCTTCGTCTATAATGAAGTAACGCTTTATTCAGCGTTTCCTTATATAAAGGGGACGAATGGAATCGTGAATGACAGAAAGGATGCAAAGGATATGTGGAAAGCAGATAAATGGAAAGACTATGAGGTAATCGACTGTTCCCGGGGCGAAAAGCTGGAGCGCTGGGGAAAGTACCTGCTGATTCGTCCGGACCCACAGGTCATCTGGGATACCCCCAGAGAGCACCGGGGCTGGAAAAAGCCCAACGGCCATTACCACCGCAGCTCTAAAGGCGGCGGCGAGTGGGAATTTTTTGACCTGCCCCAGCAGTGGTCCATTAAATATGGAAGCCTGACCTTCCAGCTGAAGCCCTTCAGCTTCAAGCATACCGGACTTTTCCCGGAGCAGGCAGCAAACTGGGACTGGTTCGGGGAGAAAATCCGCAATGCCGGCCGTCCGGTTAAGGTACTGAATCTCTTCGCTTACACCGGCGGCGCCACCCTGGCCGCGGCGGCAGCAGGTGCTTCGGTGACCCATGTGGATGCCTCCAAGGGCATGGTGGGCTGGGCCAAGGAGAATGCCAAGGCCAGCGGCCTGGAGAATGCCCCGATCCGCTGGATTGTGGATGACTGCGTAAAGTTTGTGGAGCGGGAAATCCGCCGGGGCAATCATTATGACGCTATCATTATGGATCCGCCATCCTACGGCCGCGGTCCAAAAGGTGAGATCTGGAAAATCGAGGAGTCCATCCACCCGCTGGTAAAGCTTTGCGCCAGCCTTCTTTCCGATGAACCTCTTTTTTACCTGATTAATTCCTACACCACCGGTCTGGCGCCTTCTGTGCTTTCCTATATGCTGGGGACAGAGGTGGCCAAACGGTACGGCGGGACAGTGCTGGCCGATGAGGTGGGCCTTCCCGTGTCTTCTAATGGGCTGGTGCTTCCCTGCGGCTCTTCCGGGCGGTGGGAGGCGTAGCATTCGTTTTGGTGCTATGATAAAGGAAAATCGCTTTATCGTCCGTATTCTGCGGCGGTAAAGCTTCCGCTATTCACAATAATTTCATTTGGGGGATGATGAGTATGATACGAAAGAGACTTTGCCTTGCTGCCCTTTCCTTTTCTCTTCTTTGCGCCACCATGGCGCCTCTGGCCGCGCAGAATTACGGGCCGGGGATGAGTGATGACGGCAGTCTGGGTACAGGGGCAGGAAATGACACCGCTGTCTCGGGAGAAACGCCCGATTATTGGACCTGGAAGGTCCAGGAAATTGCCTCCTACAGCCGCTATTCCTACGGTCCTGAGCTTCTGGCAAATTGGACTGAGGGCGATTACGCTGCGGGATATTACTATGACTGCATGTACCAGTACTCGGACAACAAATCTTACCAATCGGAATACATTCAGGCCGTCCGTGAGCAGTATTTGCGGATCGAGGAAAATCCCACGCCGGAAACCGCTGCTGCCGAGATGGTTACCGTGGAGATTCCTGTATGGCGGCTGTCCAATGGGCAGAAGGTGGCTTCCACCACCCATGTTCAGGTGCTTTCTTCCATTGCCGATGAGGTTGTGGCCATTTTTACGGAAATATTCAACGGGCCGGAGCAGTTTCCCATCAGCAGCGTAGGCGGATATTCCTGGCGGAGCAATGGCCTGGGAAGCGGCCACAGCTCAGGCACGGCTCTGGATATTAATCCCGATCACAATCCCCAGGTATCGCCGGATGGACAGATCCTGGTAGGCGGCGCCTGGGAGCCTTACACCAATCCTTACAGCATCACGCCGGACGGCGATGTGGCAAAGGCCTTTGGAAAGTATGGATGGGGCTGGGGCGCAGCATATAATACTAAGGATTACATGCATTTTGAATTTTAAGCCTGCAAATAAGAGAAAGGAGAGGGTATCTGGACAAAGCGCCGGATATCCTCTCCTTTTTTCTGGCTGTCGGCCGCCTGCTTATCCGTTGACTGGCTGCCAGCTGCCTGCTTATCGGCTGACTGGCTGCCGGCTTATCCGTAGACTGGCCGCCGGACGCCAGTTAACGGCCCACCAGATTTGCCGCGCCGATAATCCCCGCGTCATTGCCCAGGCAGGAGGTGACAATCGGAGCAATCTTTCCATGACGGCCGCCGAAGCACATGCCTGCAACCTTCTCCTGAAGGGGGGCCGTCAGGTTTTCCTTCTGGGCCGCCACGCCGCCGCCCAGGATGACCATCTCCGGACGGAAAATATTAATCAGGTTGGCGATACCGGCGGCAAGGTGATTTTCGTATTCCTCCACCACCTGGCATCCGGCTGCATCGCCTGCGGCCGCCGCGTCAAAGGGGATCTTTCCATTTATCTTCTCCAGATCGCCGCCGCACATGGTATTCATCACCGATTCCGGATGTTCGGCCGCCGCCTTCCTGGCCATGCGCAGAAGGGCCGATGCAGAAGCATAAGACTCCAGGCAGCCCCGGCGGCCGCAGGTGCAGAGTTCGCCGCCCTCCACGATCACCATATGGCCCAGCTCGCAGCCTCCGGCCACACCGCCCCGGAAAATCCTGCCGTCCAGAATCACGCCGCCGCCCACGCCGGTGCCCAGGGTGAGAAGGATGGCGTTCTGCGCGCCTTTGGCCGCTCCAGCACAGACCTCGCCCAGTGCCGCCGCATCCGCGTCATTGGCGATATCCATGGGAACCGGCCCCAGGTCTTCCCGGAGAATATCCAGAATCGGCACATCTTCCCAGGAAAAGTTATTGGAATAAAGGATGCTTCCCGTCTTCTGATCCACAGTGCCCGGGCTTCCGATGCCGATTCCCTCCAGCTCCTCAGGCTTTAACCCATGCTCTGCGGAAAGGGTTTTTACCGCCCGGGCCATATCCAGAACCATCTCTCTGGCAGGCACATCCAGTCTGGTGGGAATCACCAGCTTCCCTACGATCTCATTCTGTTCATTTACCAGTCCCAGCTTGGCGGACATTCCGCCCAAATCAATGCCGATCCGCATTTTTGCTTCCTCCTTCTGCTTTCTCCTTCATATATTTTCGGTTAATCTTCACTACCGTTCCCGACAATGCCCACAGGGCCAGTGCATTGGGGATCACCATCAGTCCGTTGAAAAAGTCTGACAGCGTCCACACCAGATTCACTTTCAGGGTAGAGCCCACCACCACAAAGGCCACCACCAAAAGGGAGTACAGGCGGCAGGCCTTTTCTCCAAAGAGGTATTTTACATTGACCTGACCGAAGAAATGCCAGCCCAGTATGGTGGAAAAGGCGAAAAACAGCAGGCACACTGCCACGAAAATATCGCCCACACCGGCAAAACCCGTGTCAAATGCAGCCTGGGTCAGGGCAGTGCCCTCCTTTCCGCTACTGATGGCTCCCGTGGTCAGGATGGAAAATACCGTCAGATTCAGAATCACAAAGGTGTCAATAAAGACGCTGATCATGGCTGCCATCCCCTGTTCATGGGGATTCTTCGCCTTCGCTCTGGCGTGGGCGTGAGGGGTGGAGCCCATTCCCGCCTCATTGGAGAAAAGGCCTCTGGCCACGCCGTAGCGGACAGCCTCCCGGATGGTGATGCCCGCGCCCGCTCCCAGCACTGCCTGGGGAGAAAATGCTCCCACCAGAATGGAGCGGAACGCCGCCGGGATGGCCCCGATATGAAGGATAATCAGCGTCAGACTTCCCACAATGTAGATGGCCGCCATAAAAGGCACCATCTTTTCCACTACCGAAGCCAGGCGGTTCACACCGCCCAAAAAGATAAATGCCGCAATGGCCGCCAGAATCACGCCCACCACGATCGGCGGAAGGGCAATTCCTCTGGCAGAAAATACTTCGGCAAAGGCATTGCCGATGGAATTGGACTGCACCATGTTTCCGCAAAAGCCAAGAGCCACGATGATGAACACGGCAAAGCAGCCTGCCAGCACCTTGCCCAGCCTTCCCTTAAAGGCCGCCCGGATGTAATACACCGGGCCGCCGGTCACTTCCCCGTTTTCCGTCGTCCGGTACTCCTGGGCCAGCACCGCCTCCGCGTAAATAGTGGCCATGCCGAAAAAGGCGCTGACCCACATCCAGAAGATGGCTCCCGGGCCGCCGCTTAAAAGGGCGGTGGCGGCGCCAGTAAGATTCCCTGTTCCCACCTGCGCCGCGATGGCCGTGGCCACCGACTGGAAGGGCGTCATCTCTCCCTCACCTGCTGTTTTGTCTCCAGATACCATATGGCCAAAGACCAGACGAAACCCCTCCCGGAATTTCCGCACCTGCACAAATTTCAGGCGAAGGGTGTAGTAAATGCCGGTGCCGCACAGCAGTACAATCAGCACCACATTCCACAGGCAGTCGCTGGCTCTGGTAATCATCTCATTCAGTAATTCCATTCTGTCCCCACTTTCTCTTTTCGCGGAAGGCCGGTTTTCCATTCCCATTGTCTGGTCTTCCGCCGTATTTTTTATACACACTTTTTTATCATAGCATAGAAGGCGGTTTTTAGGCCAGAGGTTTTTCGGAGAAAAGGAAACATTCGGCAAAGAACGAAAAAATAGACAAACATGAAAAATGGGCAAACACAAAAATGGGAGAACGGAGAAATACAGAAAAACTCCCCACCGGGCATCGGACAAATTTCGTCTGGCGCCTGGTGGGGAGCAGATTCTGCATTTATTTCCTTACATTAAATCCCCATATCGATTACAGCAGAGACTCATACAGCGCCTTGATCTCCTCAACAGAGGTATCCCGCGGATTTCCCGGGCAGCATGCATCTGCGTAAGCGGACTCTGCCAGGAACTGTACATCCTCCGGCTTTACGATCTCCTTTAAGTCAGCGGGGATTCCCACATCCTGGGACAGCTTTCTCACGGCATCGATGGCTGCCTTGCGGTACTCCTCCTGGCTCATGTTCTCGGTGCCCTCAACGCCCATGGCTTTGGCGATATATTTGTACTTGTCGCCGGTGGCCGGTGCATTGTACTCCATAACCGTGGGAAGGATGATGGCGTTGGCTACGCCGTGGGGCGTATCATACAGAGCGCCCAGAGGATGTGCCATGGAGTGTACGATGCCCAGACCTACATTAGAGAAGCCCATTCCGGCAATGTACTGTCCCAGAGCCATCTGGGTCCGTCCCTCAGGCGTATTGTTTACTGCGTCACGCAGGTACTTGGCGATGATCTCGATGGCCTTTAAGTGGAACATGTCCGTCATCTCCCATGCGCCCTTGGTGATGTAGCCCTCAATGGCGTGGGTCAGGGCGTCCATACCGGTAGCGGCAGTCAGGCCCTTGGGCATGGATGCCATCATATCCGGGTCAACGATAGCCACAACGGGGATGTCATGCACATCCACGCAAACCATCTTCCGGTTCTTAGCTGCATCGGTAATCACGTAATTGATGGTAACCTCTGCTGCGGTACCTGCCGTGGTGGGAACAGCGATAATGGGCACGCACTTATTCTTGGTGGGAGCCACGCCCTCAAGGCTTACCACATCCTCAAACTCCGGATTTGCCACAATGATGCCAATGGCCTTGGCCGTATCCATGGAGGAGCCGCCGCCGATGGCGATCAGGTAATCTGCTCCAGACTCGCGGAAGGCCTTAACGCCGGTCTGTACATTCTCAATGGTGGGGTTAGCCTTGATGTTGGAATAAATCTCGTAAACCAGTCCGGCCTCATCCAGTACATCGGTAACCTTCTTGGTCACGTTAAATTTAATCAGATCCGGGTCTGAGCAGACAAAGGCCTTCTTAAAGCCCCGTCCCTTCGCCTCGTTGGCGATCTCCTGAATGGCTCCGGCGCCATGATAGGAGGTTTCATTTAATACAATTCTGTTTGCCATGATATCCGTCTCCTTTTCTACTTTTGTTAAGATTATAACAAAAAATAGTGCCGAAAGAAAGTTACAATCCTGGGCATCTGTCACCTTTCCGGCGCAGGGCTGTTCTCCTAGGGAAACGCTGATTAAAGTGTTTCCCTAACTGTATTTTCCCACAAAGGGAATAGACTTGCTGAAAAATCTTTTCGCATAGAACATCATTTTGACCGTTGACGAGAGCAGTCGGCTCTGCTAATTAACCCGAACAAATGAAAATGATAGGAAAATTCATATGCAGATGATATAATGCAAGCATGTAAATTTTGATTTCATTTTGCCAACCCAATACAGATATCAATAGAATGAATGACAAAAATGGAGGCTATGTATGATTCGAGAAGTTGTAAAAGATGATTTAAATGGCTTATTGAAGTTGTATATGCAGTTACATGATAATCCCATGCCGGAAGAAACCGCTGAACTATTACAGATTTGGGATGCTATTTTACAAGATAAAAACCATCATGTAATTGTTGCGGAAGAAAATGGACAAATAGCATCTTCCTGTGTCTGTGTCATTATTCCAAATCTGACACACAACCAGCAGCCTTACGCATTTATTGAAAATGTGATAACCGATGAGCGATACAGAAATAAAGGACTGGCAACACAGTGCTTAGATTATGCAAAAGAAATTGCCACAAAAGAAAATTGTTATAAAATGATGCTGCTCACCGGTTCTAAGAAGAAAAGCACATTGAATTTTTACAGAAAGGCAGGGTATAACAGTAATGACAAAACAGCATTTATTCAATGGATATCATGCGTCAAAGGAAACTCTTGATTTATCCAATATGAAATTTGAAAATGTTTATTTTATAACTGGTACTGCATATGCCGGAAAATCTACTATGGTAAAAGCGTTAGCAAATAAATATGATGGTATTGCGTGCGAAGAGAATTATCATGATGCGCTTATCGCAGATTTAGACCGCACTGAATTCCCGAGTTTAACGTATACCAGAGATTTGATTAATTGGAGTGATTTCATAAGAAGAACACCGGATGAGTATGAGACATGGGTAAATGGCTGCACCAAGGAATGTACAATTTTGGAATTAAAACTATTAGAGGATATATCGAAGCGCAGCAAAAAGGTGTTCGTAGATACGAATATTCCAATAGAAGTATTATGGGACATTTCGGACATTGACCATGTTTTGATTATGTTGGCAGACCCTGATATATCGGTTAACAGATTTTTTGACAGACCAGACAAGGAAAAGCAATTTTTGTATCAATTATTACTGAAAGAAGCAAATCCGGATAAGGCATTGGACAATTTCAGAGAATGCTTGAAACGAATTAATTCACGGAAAAACTATAACCATTTTCTAAATTCAGGATTCCATGTGATTTTACGAGATGAATCAAGAACCGTTGAGGAGTCTTTGTCTCTAGCGGAAAAGGTATTTCGGCTAAGATGAATGCAGACTTCAATTAACGTAAATGAAAAATCCGGAAAAACGCGCCCCGCCGGCGTATCCTTCCGGATCTTTCTCCAGGCTTCTCTCCCGCCCGGATAATCATGATTTTCCTGCCGGAGCCTGCAGATAAAGCAGCAGCACGGCAGCCCTCCCGAAGACTGCCATCTATCTTTACTACTCAAGCTCCCCCGCATTTCCCTGGGCCCCCTCATGGCGCCAGGCAAAACGCAATTTTGCTGTACCTTATTCACCGGCAGACGGCGCCTGCCATCCCCACCGGCCAGAAAACCCTTTCTGCTGCAAATCGTTACCCTGCCCGTCCTCCAGCACTGCTCTCTCTGAATCCATCAGCCTCTCGCAGCTGCTTGCGGATGCGGCTTAAGGTAACCGGCGTCATATTTAAAAAGGACGCCACGTAACGGTTAGGTATCCGGTCAATCAATCCTGGATATTTCTGCAGGAACCACTGATACCGTTCCGCAGCGGGAAGGCTGCAGACCACACGCTTTACCTCCATGTGGTACTCTCCCGACAGCCGGAGTTTGTCCTGATAAAGCTGCATCACCGCCGGATACTCCTTCATCAAAGCCATCAGTTCCCCAACAGGCAGGCAGAAAACCGCACTGTCTGCGAGAGCCTCCGTACTGGCCGGAGCAATGGCCTGAACGTCATACCCCGGCATCACCGAATCCCCGCTTTTCCAGACAATGCAATCCGTAATATCCCTTCCCTCCAGATCAAAGAAATAGCTGCGGAATACCCCGCGAACCAGCAGCGCCACAAATCCAGGCCTCTTGCCCTCTTCAAAAAGCAGCTGCCCTTTCCTGATCCTCCGGATCTCGGCAATCTGGCTCACCTGCCAAATCAATTTCGGATCCTCCAGCCCAAGTACCTCCATTAAAAAGTCATCCATCTGCATGTCCCCGCACCGCCTCTGCAACATCATTAATACTATAAAGGATTTCCCCTCTTTTTTCATTATCACAGGTTAATATCAGCAAAGATTACTGCTATTTTTCTGCGCCAAATACCGTCGCACCATCCTCTGCCAGAAGCCCCAAACGCACGAATTCTTCGCTCAGCTTCCTGGGCATAGCCTCCACCAGGAAGCGGGCCATCTCCTCAGGGGTAAACTTCATTCCCGTCAGCACCCACTTTACTGTCATGTAAACGGAACCCCGGCAGTACATTTCCAGCAAAAACCGCAGTTCCTCATCGGGCATCCGGTGAAGCTTTTCCATCATCTTATCCAGATAAAACTGGAGAATCAGATCAAAATCATGCTCCTTCAGCGAATTCTGGTCATCTGATCGGAAGGCCTCGCCGAAAAACACCCGCTCCTGAAGAATAAAGTGGAATTTCTTCACCAGCCCGTCATACACCGTGCTTCCCTGGCCCATCCGGTCAAAGGAGACCTGCACCAGCTTGTCAAAATACCAGTTAATCAGGTCATATTTGTCCAGGAAATGCCGGTAAAAGGTCTGGCGGGTGGTGCCGCAGCCTTCCACAATATTTTTCACCGTAATCTTATCTACCGGTGTGGTCTTCATGCACGCCTTGATGGAATCTGCCAATCGGTACTTCATCCGCTCATTCCGGCAGTCCAATGCCGTGCCTTTTTTTGTCTCCTGCATCTTTGTCTCCCTGTTTTCTCATTTGCATGATGACGGCCAAGCGCACTGCTGCATCCTGCTGGGACCGCTCCACTTCTGCTGCATCCTGCTGGGACCGCTCCGGTTCTGCTGCAGTACCCGGCTCTCTTCCTGCCGCACCAGGCTCCGCACCTTTGTTCCACCGGGTTCCGTCCCTATCGCTCAGGCCCCTGGTATTCATAATCGCCAAAGCCCAGGACAATCATCATAATGTCCTCGAAAAAGAAGAGAAGGATTCCCGTCCCCAGTCCTCTGCCAAAGGCCAGGGCCATAGAAAAGGAATAGTACGCCCCTATACAAATATTCACCAGAGGGATAAATCCCAGCAGGAACATCCATCCACGTCCCAGGGCAATATCGTACAGACAATAGCTGCTGTAAAAGGGAATCAGGCTTTTCCAACCTTCCTTCCCGGCCTTCTCAAAAACCTTCCAGCGGCCGGCAATGCCGAGAACCCAGAAACCAATTGTAATAATCAGCGTGAGACTGCCAGAAAATCCGCCCACAAGCTGTTCCATGTTCATTGCATCCCCTCCTTCACAGTAGAAAACAAGTTTTTCATCTGCCCCAATTTTACCTTATTTTCCAAGGAAATACAATCCACTTTCTGGCTCTGCAAGCCCGCCTTACGCCCCTGCTGTTTTCTGGACTATTTTCTGTTGCAGCGAAGCCTTGTGCATTCCGTCACCCTGTGATAAAATGACTCCAGCAATTACCTGGATACAATATTCAATTCAAATTTACATTTATGGAGGAAATACATGGAAACTGCAATTGTACGCATAAAAAAAGGCGCCGGGCGCTCTCTGAAGGCCGGCGGTGCATGGATCTATGACAATGAGATCGACCAGATCCTGGGCAGCTGCCAGGACGGCGATCTGGTAAAGGTAGAAGATTTTGACGGTTATCCACTGGGCCAGGGATTTCTCAACCGGAAATCCACAATTGCCATCCGTATGATGACCAGGAAAAAGGATGTGACTATCGACGAGGCCTTTATCGAAATGCGGGTGAGAAATGCCTGGGAATACCGGAAGGCCACGGTGGACACCAGCAGCTGCCGCATCATTTTCGGTGAGGCGGACTTCCTGCCCGGTATCGTTGTGGATAAATTTGCCGATGTGCTGGTGGTGGAATCCCTGGCTCTGGGCATCGACCGCTTTAAGCCCATGATTTTAACCGCCCTGCAGAAGGTGCTGTCCGAGGACGGCATTGCCATCCGGGGTATTTTCGAGCGCAGCGACGCCAAGGTACGCCTTCAGGAGGGCATGGAGCGGTACAAGGGATTTCTCAGCCAGCCCTTTGACACCAAGGTGGAGATCGTGGAAAACGGCGTCCGCTATCTGGTGGACGTAAAGGACGGCCAGAAAACCGGCTTCTTCCTGGATCAGAAGTACAACCGGCTGGCCATCCAGCGCCTTTGTCCGGGAAAGGAGGTGCTGGACTGCTTCACCCATACCGGCTCCTTCGCCTTAAATGCAGGAATCGCCGGAGCCGCCTCCGTCCTGGGAGTGGATGCCTCCCAGCTGGCCATCGACCAGGCCCGGGAAAATGCCGCCTTAAACGGTCTCTCCCAGAAGGTGGAATTTTGCTGCGCCGATGTCTTTGACCTGCTCCCCCGGCTGGAAGCGGAGGGCCGACGCTTCGACGTGGTGATCCTGGATCCCCCCGCCTTCACCAAATCCCGCAGCTCCATCAAGAGCGCGGTAAAGGGCTACCGGGAAATCAATCTGCGGGGCATGAAGTTAGTCAAGGACGGCGGCTATCTGGCCACCTGCTCCTGCTCCCATTTCATGGATCCCCAGCTTTTTGCCAAGACCATCCGGGAAGCGGCCGCCGGTGTCCATAAGCGCCTGCGCCAGGTAGAATACCGCACCCAGGCGCCGGATCATCCCATTCTTTGGTCGGGGGATGAGGCTTCTTATTATTTGAAATTTTATATTTTCCAGGTGGTGGATGAAAAATAAGCAGAAGCATTGAAAAATCCAGAATTCACGGGATTCAATGGCTTATGCCTGAAGTATGAAGAAGAAAGCGATCATGATTTACTAAATATGCGATTATGTTAAAGCCTGAAAAAAGGAGGAGCAAATGTCAAAGAAAAAAGAAAAAGATGATGATTTAGTTCTTGCAGGTATTTCAGGTGCTTCTTATGAAACTATTCAAAAATATGGTTCTGCAGCAAAACAACATTATCTTGCATATTCTGGAGTTGATAATGAAACTGGCAAAAATTTAGTAAAAGGATTAAAGCAAATAGCAGAGGAGAAAGTTAATCCAGACTATGCGTTTCAAAATATGCACCAGCAGGCAGGATTCTCTGCGGAAGTAAAAGATGTAGCAAGAACCAATGCTGAGAAAATTATTAATCGTGACCGTACCAGAAAAATTAGGACGGATGATTTAGGAAGTGTTAATGATCCATTATATGATACGGTTTCCATAGATGCTGATGGAAATATTATTGATGGATCTGGCGCACAAATGAAGTTTTTAGGCGCCTCACAAAAGGATCCGTCTGGAATAGGAGATGCTTCAAGAGCATTGGATAAGCTTCAATCCAAGAAATTTGAGAAATATCTTGAGGCTGATGCCAAAATAGACGTTCCATCTGATCAATATGAAAAAATTATATTTGAAGCGAATACTAAAATTGTTAGATTGGCAAAACAGTTAAAAAAACAGCAAGAAACCGGTAACACAGAACAAATAGAAAAAATAAAATCACAAATAGATAAACTGGAGAAGATTAGGAAAAATTTGAGAAAAAGTACAGTATCATCTGACGAAGCTCTATTTGCAAGACTTCATCCAGGATTATCAACTGCAATGGACGTTGCAAAAATATCCCATAAAGCAGGCGTTCAAACGGCGGAAGTTGCAGCTTTAATAGGGAGTAGTATATCTATAGTAAAGAGTCTTGCTTCAGTATGTAAAAGAGAGATAGAAGCAGAAGAAACTGTATAAAGTCTTATTAAAGACACAGCAGCAACAGCGGCTGTTGGGTATGGAACAGGTTTTACAGGAACAGCAATAAAGGGCGCAATGCAGAATTCCCCGTCTCAATATGTGCAAACACTTGCAAAGACTAATGTTCCGGGAACTATTGTTGCAGTATCAGTAGCTGCAACTAAAACAATGACAAAATATTTTAAGGGAGAAATAGATGGCGTTGAATGTCTGACATCACTTGGAGAACAAGGAACAGGAATGATAGCATCTGCTATGTTTACAGTCATAGGACAAGCTGTTATTCCGATACCAGTAGTTGGTGGGCTTATTGGAGGAATGTTTGGATATGCTTTATCTTCTGCAACTTATGGTATACTTGCATCTTCATTAAAAGAAGCAAAATTGGCTCATGAGGAGCGAATAGCAATTGAAAAAGTATGTGAAGAACATATTAAAATGATTCGAGAGTACCGAACTCAAATCAATGCTATAATCGAAGAATACTTGGCAGATTCAATGGAGATATTTAATGACTCATTTGGCAAAATAAATGAAGCTTTATCTATTGGTGATATTGATTTGTTAATTGAAAGTGCAAATAATATTACAGATTCCTTAGGCGGCAATAAGCCATTTGAAACAATGGATGAATTTAATGAAATGATGCTAGCAAAAACAACATTTAAATTGTAGAAGGATAGATGTATGTACAGAATGAATCAGGCAAAATTATATTACTTATTTATGATGTCTGACGGAGATGTTTCTGCAAATGAGAAGAAAATATTCAATTCTATTTGCAAAGATCTCAATGTTGACAATAGTGATAAGAAAAATGTAATAAAAGAGTGCGAAGAAATAGCAAAAAAAGAAGGATTAAGTTGTCTAGAAGTACTCAAAAAAAATATTGAAGACAGTCATATGTATGGAACCCTTGACCTGGATATAAGCAATTATGAATCTGACAGCGTTAAAGCATCCGTATTGTGGAATTTAATAAATCTCGGATATGCAGATACACATTTTACTATTGACGAAAGAAAAGTGGTAGATGCTCTACGTGAGTATTGGGAAATGAGTAAATCATTATATCAGGAAATGGTAGATGTGGCAGAAACCATACTTGCGTTGGAAAAATATAAAACGTGGGTTGAAAGTACATTTACTCAGGATGATGCGAAATCCAAAAAAATAACGCAAATAAAGAAAGATATAAAATTTGTACAAGATTCAATAAAAACTACTATTTCAGAACTTGATTATTAAGAGGTGGATAATATGCCAATACCATTTTTATTTATTGCTGCAGGAGTAGGAACAGGGTTAGTTGGAGTAGGAAAAAGCATAAAAGCTGGAATAGACCAGAAAGAAGCAAACGATACAAATAGTGCTGCAGAGCGCAAAATAGATCATGCTAAAGAAATGATTAATACAAGTCGTAAGAGCTGTGGCAAAGCTATTGAAACTTTAGGCCAGAGAAAAATTACTGTTCTTGATAGCAGTATGAAAACATTTATTACAGAATTTGAGAAGCTTAATCATGTAGAGTTAAGTGAATCTACAGGGTTGAATGAATTACAAAAAATGGTTTTAGATAAAAAATCATTTTCTAACTTGAAAGAATTACAAGGAATAGCATCATCGATGGCGGGCGGTCTTGCGTCAGGTGCAATGGCAGGTGCTCTTACCGCATTTGGTGCTTATGGTGCTGCAGGTGCATTAGCCACTGCTTCGACAGGAACTGCTATTGCATCTTTGAGCGGAGCAGCGGCTACAAATGCAACATTAGCGTTCTTTGGAGGTGGTTCTTTAGCTGCAGGAGGTCTTGGCATGGCTGGTGGAACTGCGGTTCTCGGTGGTTTGGTTGCGGGACCAGCGTTGGCTGTACTTGGGTTGGTTGTGGGAGCAAAAGCATCTAAAAATCTTGAAGTAGCAAACTCCAATTGGGCAAAAGCCAAAAAATTTGAAGAAGAAATGAAGGCCGCTGCAGATGTTTGTAATGGTATAAGAAGACGTTCTGATATGTTTACAAGATTTTTAATTAGACTTCAAACTGTTTTTGATCCGATGATTTACAAAATGACTCAAATCATCAAAGAAAAGGGAACTGATTTTAGGAACTTAAGTGATGATGAGAAAAAATGTATCGCTTCTGCTATGTCAATGGCTGGAGCAATAAAAGCTGTACTTGATACGCCTATATTGGATGACGATGGAAATTTGACGAACGCATCAGAAACAATCCTTGAATCAACGCAGAAAAAGGTAGAGGCGATTAGAATATGATTTTTAGCTGCGATATATGCGGCCTGTGTTGTAAACATTTAGAGGAAATTCCGCAGTTAAAAGAATATGATTCAGGAGATGGAAGTTGTATATACCTTGGGGATGATAATAGGTGTAAAATTTATGAAAATCGTCCTGATATCTGTAATGTGAAGAAAATGTACGAATTATTTTATAAAGACATTATGGATGAGGACAAATATATTCAAAAGAATATAGAAGCATGTAAAGTAATAAAGAAAAAATATTCATAGTTTTTGCCTGTTAGTCAGAGATGATTGGCCGGTATCGGACAAGAAACATGGCCGCTCAATACCAGTCATGCTTCTCGTCCCGGTTGAGAGCATTGATGCGCTCCATCTCCTCCTCTGTCAGAGAAAAATCAAAGATGGAAATATTCTCTTTAATGTGCTCCGGATTGCTGGAACCAGGGATGACCACTATCCCCTTCTGCAGATTCCACCGCAGAATCACCTGCGCCGCTGAACGGTCATGGGCCTGAGCAATGGCGGTAATGGTCTCGTCTGTTAAAAGCTCTTGGGTATGCCCCCGTCCCCCAAGGGGATACCAGCCCTGCACCACGATGCCCAGAGAATGGATGTAGGGAATCACCTCATTTTCCTGGTAATACGGATGAATCTCATTCTGCACCAGGGCTGGAGTGATGGTGACCTGGGGAAGGAATTCTTCCAGCTCCTCCACATACCAGTTGGACAGACCAATGGAACGAATCTTTCCCTCTGCCACCGCCTTTTCCATGGCCTTGTAGGCCTCCACATCCCCTCTGCCGGGATGATGGAGGAGCACCATATCGATATAGCCGATATCCAGCTTATCCAGTGCCTCCTGAATGGCCTCCTCCGGATGGGAAAACTGGTCGGGATAAAGCTTGGTAATGACAAAAATCTCCTCCCGCGGCACCGAGGATGCCCAGATGGCTTCGCCGATCTCCTCTTCATTGCCGTAGGCGTGGGCCGTATCAATCAGGCGGACACCGCTGTTTAACGCGGCCGTAACCGAGTCAATGCATTCCTGCCCATGAAGACTGTAGGTGCCCAGCCCGGCTATGGGCATCTCATAACCGCTGTTCAGTGTCACTGCAGGCGCACAGCCATTTTCCCCGGAAGCAAGGTCGAAGGTACTTACAGATGATGTTTCCGGGATGGATGACAGCTCTTGCGCCCCTTGCTCTCGGGAGACAGAAAGGGCAGAACCGCCTGTGGAGGACACGATTACCGGCTCAGAACTGGAAATTTCCACAGAAGCCCCGCAGCCGCTCAGCAATGCGGCCAGCAGCATCACTGGCAGCACGCGGCACAAATCGGAAAACCGTTTCTTCCCCTGCATTCCTGCCTTTCTCATTTCCTTTACTCCTCCTTCAGATATCTCCGGAAAAATTCCTCAATCCGATCAAACGGAATCACATCCAGACGGTCATACAAATCTGTATGCACAGCCCCAGGAATAATCAGCAGCTCCTTATTCTCCCCCTGCAGCTTTGCAAAAGCGTCACGGCTGAAGTAGCAGGAATGTGCCTTTTCCCCATGAATCACCAGCACGGCACTGCGGATCTCATCACTGTACTGAAGAATTGGCATATTGATAAAGGAAAGGGCCGAGGTGGTATTCCAGCCCTCATTGGAATTCAGGGAACGCCCAGTGTATCCCCGCTCTGTTTTGTAATAATCATGATAATCCTTAACAAAGAATGGCGCGTCATCAGGAAGCTCCTCAGCCACGCCGCCTGCCCGGGCATATTCACCTGTTCGGTAGTCCTCCGTGCGCTGTGCATTCAATGCCTTCTTCATCTCCCAGCGGGCATCGGCACTGTCCGCCTGGTCAAAATATCCCTTAGCATTTACGCGGGTCATATCATACATGGTGGAAGCCACTGTAGCCTTGATGCGGGTATCCATAGCCGCTGCATTTAACGCCATGCCGCCGAAGCCGCATATACCTAAAATGCCAATCTTTTCCGGATCGATAAAGCCCCTTGTAGAAAGATAATCCACCGCCGCGCAGAAATCCTCTGTATTGATATCCGGCGATGCCACATTCCGCGCCTCCCCGCCGCTCTCCCCGATAAAGGACGGGTCGAAGGCAAGGGCCGCAAAACCTCTGGCGGCCAGCTCATTGGCATAAAGTCCGGCAGCCTGCTCCTTTACCGCGCCGAAGGGGCCAGCTACTGCCACAGCGGCAAGCTTTCCTTCTGCATTCTCCGGCAGATAAAGATCTCCCACCAGGCGGATTCCATAACGGTTGTGAAATTCCACCTTGGTGCGGGTCACCTGCTCCTTTAACTGAAAACTGTATCCATCATATGCTGCTTTCATGTAAATTCCTCCTATTCATCCAACTCCTAATTTAGGGAGATCTCCTAATCTTAAGCAGTTCTCCTAGTCCTCATACAACGCTCAATTCTCATTCAAATTTCCCTTTCGAATCTGATACACCAGAAAATCCAGGCAGTCTACCTGATCCTGGTTCTTGTGGACGATATCCATCAGCTCCCGCTTCTGCCTTGCCAGCATCTGCAAAAGTTCTTCTTTTCGCCCCTGCTCCGCCAGCGTCAGGCACTGGCCGATCATCTGCTGGCCAAATCCAGCGTCCTGCAGGTTTTGGATGAACATCTCCCGCTTATCTGCGGCATCCGCCATGGCATCACCTCCGATGACTCCATTATATTGCCCGTCGGAGAAATTATCTAATATCTGTTTTTTATTTCTTGTTATTCTTGCAGCAAATAACTCATTATGATAAACTAAGCTAAACTTAGGGATACGAGGAGGTATTGCATGGAAATTCGCGTTCTTCGCTATTTTCTTGAAATTGCACGGGAGGAAAATATGACACGGGCAGCAGAGCGGCTCCACGTTTCCCAGCCCTCCCTCTCCCGCCAGATGAAGGCCCTGGAGGAGGAGCTGGGCAAAAAGCTTTTCCTTCGCAGCAGCTACAGTATTCACCTGACCGAGGAGGGGATGCTTCTTCGCAAGCGTGCGGAGGATCTGCTGGCCCTGGCAGACAAAATTACCAACGAATTTCAAACCATGGATGACCTGACCGGCGGTGACATCTTTATTGGCTGTGCCGAATCCTATCTGATCAAATACCTGGCCCGAGCCGTACATAGTCTGAATGCGCGCTATCCCGGAATCCATTACCACATCACCAGCGGCGATACGGAAATCGTGGCCGAGCGTCTGGACCGCGGCCTTTTTGACATGGCCTTTATCGCCGAGCCGCCGGATCTTTCCAAATACAATTATCTGGAAATGCCGGAATGGGACACCTGGGGCGTTATCATGCGAAAAGACTGTCCCCTAGCAGAAAAAGCGGCGGTAGAGCTGGAGGATCTGATTCCCTACCCCATTTTCTGCTCCGGCCAGTCCGTCAAATCTGACCTGCCCCGTTGGTGCGGAGAAAGGGTTGATCAGCTGAAGATCACCGCCACTTTCAACCTGTCAAACAACGGCGCCGTCTTTGTCCGCCAGGGTCTGGGCGTCATGCTGACCTTTGACCAGCTCATCGAAACACCGCCGGGCAGCACGCTTTGCTTCCGCCCCCTCTCCCCGGCTCTGCACACGAAAATGTATATCATCTGGAAAAAATATCAGGTATTTACCCCGGCAGCCAGGCTTTTGCTGGAAGAGCTGAAGGCGGTGCTGCGGGCGGAGAATG
>JAGHER010000151.1 GCA_017889125.1 Lachnospiraceae bacterium | reverse complement strand
GGAAAGGTAGTTCCCTTTGACCCAGGCTTTATTTCCCGGGCGATTTCTTTGGCATCGGCAGCTGCCGGTGAACACGATGAGGAGGAGATCCGGCAGATTACCAGCCAGGTAACGGAGAAGCTTAAGAAACGCGGAGGCGAGATCTGGGATATTGAGACCATTCAGGATACGGTGGAGGAGACGCTGTTTGAGACAAAGCACTACCAGACAGCTAAGGCCTACATTCTCTATCGGATGGAAAAGGAGAAGGAGCGTTTTGGCACTGACCGGAAGGAAGGTCTTTTATCCCGTGAATTTTTAAGTCCCTACAAGCATGCGCCCAATCCCATGGAGCAGCTGGGCGCCTTCGTCTATACCCGCACCTATTCCCGGTATCTTCCCCGGCTGGGGCGGCGGGAATTCTGGTGGGAGACGGTGGCCCGGGCGGTAGAATACAACTGCTCTCTTGCTCCTACATCCAGGGAAGAAGCAGAAAAGCTTTATGACAATATCTACCACATGCGCCAGTTCCTATCCGGCCGCACCCTGTGGGTGGGCGGTACGCCTGTGGCCGAGCAGTACCCTATGGCCAATTACAACTGTGCCTTCACGGTGATTGACAGCTTTCAGGCCTACCATGACCTGTTTTATCTTCTGATGGTGGGAAGCGGCGTGGGCATCCGGGTGTTAAAATCCGATGCCGAAAAGCTTCCGCCGGTGCGCACGGATCTGGAGATCCTGCACAAATCCTACGATCCAGTGGCAGCCAGTGCCCGTCTGGAGTACACGGATCTGACCTTTTTAAGGGATACGGCGACGCTGACGATCGGCGATTCCAAGGAGGGCTGGGCCCAGGCGCTGACCCACTATTTCGACCTGCTTACTAACCGGGAATACCGGGGAATCCGCCGGATTGTGGTGGTTTACGATTCTATCCGCCCCAAGGGCGAGCGATTAAAGACCTTCGGCGGCACGGCCAGCGGCTACGGCTCCATGATGGCCATGATTGACAAGATCCATAAGGTGGCTGCGGCCGCCGGGAAGAGGACAGGCCGCCAGTGGGTTTCCCTGCGTCCCATTGATTTGCTGGATATCGCCAATATTATCGGGGAAAATGTGGTCTCCGGCGGCGTCCGCCGCACATCAGAGATCGGCCTGATTGATGCGGACGATGAGACCTGCATCCAGGCAAAAAGCAATCTGTACCGCCAGGTAAACGGACGCTGGGAGATCGACAAGACCATCGCCCACCGGCAGATGAGCAACAATTCCATCTTCTACCGGAAAAAGCCCACCAGGGAAAAGCTTCACTGGCATTTAAAGCAGATGCGCTATTCCGGCGAGCCGGGCTGGATTAATGAAGAGGCAGGCGCTAAGCGGCGGCCCAATTTCAGCGGCTGCAATCCCTGCGGGGAGATCCTTTTAGACAGCCACGGTCTCTGCAACCTGACTACTCTGAACGTGATGGGATTTGTCCATGACGGCGTATTGGACCGGAAGGCCCTTCTGGAGGCACAGCGCCTCTCTGCCCGGGCCGGATACCGGATGACCTGCCGTGAGCTGGAGATGTTCAGCTGGAACGCGGTGCAGCAGAGGGACCGGCTTTTAGGCTGCTCCCTCACCGGATGGCAGGATATGGTCAATGCTGTCTCCATGTCCCGTGAGGAGCAGATTGGCCTTCTTGAGGAGCTGCGTGGGACTGCCCATCAGGCGGCAGAGGAGATCGCCTCCAGACTGGGCGGAAATACGCCCCTTCTGGTGACCACTTTAAAGCCGGAGGGCACCCTCTCCCTGCTGCCCACCGTATCCAGCGGCGTCCATTATTCTCATTCACCCTACTATATCCGCCGGGTGCGCATTACCGCTGCAGATCCCCTGTGCCGGGTCTGTGAGGATCTGGGCTATCCGGTACTGCCGGAGGTGGGCCAGGATCCAGATGATCCCACCACAAAGGTTGTGGAATTTCCCGTAAAGGCGCCCGAGGGCCGGGTGAAGGCCGACGCCTCCGCCATTGAACAGCTGGAGAATTACAAGATGTTCATGGAGCATTACGTGGATCACAACTGCTCCATTACTGTCCATGTGCGGGATTCCGAATGGGAGCAGGTGGAGCAATGGGTGTGGGACAACTGGGATGATGTGGTAGCCCTCTCCTTCCTAAGCTACGATGACAGCTTTTACGAGCTGATGCCCTACGAAGCCATCGATGAGGAGGAATATGAGCGGAGAAGAAAGGCCATGCGGCCCTTTAATCCTTCTCTCCTCTCCCGCTATGAGCAGGAGGAGTCGGAGCTTGATCTGGGCGATCCGGAATGCGCCGGCGGGGCGTGCCCTATCCGTTAAATGGCTTAAAGGCGGAAAAGCTGCGGGCCGGGGCTGACTCCTTTGCAGAAGCCGCTAAAATGGTTTTTCAAACAGCAGCATCGTTTAACAAAAAGGTTTACAGAAAGGTTTGACTTAATATGCAGTTTACTTCACCGAAGGACACTTTACCTAAAAACACTTTACCTAAAGACACTCCGCCAAAAGATACTTCGTCAAAAGACTTTTCACGGAAAGAGCATTCACCAGAGGCACGCAAATCATTTCGACGGGCAATGGCGGCAGCGGCAGTGGTGCTGGCCGCCGCCATCCTCCTCCTCTTCTATTTTGCTTTCCGGCCCTCAGCTCAGGCTGGGGCCAAGCATATCTCCCTGGAGGTGGTGGATGCCTCAGGCGGCTCCGCATTTTGGGAGGCAGATACGGACGCCAGCTACCTGGAGCAGGCTATGGAGGAGATGGATGGGCTTTCTTTTTCCGGAAGCCGTACCGAGGCCTTCGGCCTGATGGTGCTCACCATAAATGATATCACGGCAGATCCCCAGACAGACGGGGCTTACTGGGCGCTGTATCTGGAGGATACGCCCTGCAGCTATGGCGTCAGCAGTCAGCCCCTGGAGGACGGCCAGAATTACCGCTTTGTCTATGAGCGCTTTGGTGATTGGGACGGGGAATCATGAGCGCCGCCCGCAGGATTGCGGAGGACGGTCTTTTGGTCGCCCTCCTTTTCGCGGCCCAGGTGGGCCTGGCTTTTCTTCCCAATGTAGAGCTTGTGTCTCTCCTGGTGATGGCCTATGCCAGACAGCTGGGGAGAAGAGTCTTTTCCATCCTTATGGTCTTCATCCTGCTGGAAGGTCTCCTGTACGGCTTTGGTATCTGGTGGGTTTCTTATCTGTACGTCTGGCCCATCCTGGCAGGCTTATCCATATTATTAAGAAAGGCAGGCGCATCACCATTTGCCTATGGCGTGCTCTCCTGCTTCTTCGGCTTTTCCTTCGGCTTTCTCTGCGCCCTGCCTTACCTGGCGGGCGGACCGGCGGCGGCCTTTTCCTGGTGGATCGCCGGGATTCCCTTTGACGTTGTTCACGGGATATCGAATCTGGTTCTGGCGCTGGCCCTATTTTGTCCGGTGTGCCGGGTTCTGCAGCAGATAGGGTCAGGCTGGCAGTGAAGCCCAGCTGTGGGTAAAGTCTGGCCGCAGGCAAAGCCCGGCGGCAGAGGCTGCAGATAATGTCTGGCCGCAAATAAAATCTGACTTCCCAGTTTTCATTGCACTGCCGAAACAATTGTGTTAAACTATTTCTGGTATCACTAAAGAAAACAAATAACCTGTGACGGGAGGAAAATCATATGTACGCAGAATTCGATGACAGTCTGATAACAGGAAATACCATGATTGACAACCAGCACCGGGAGCTGATCGGCAAGATCAATGACCTGCTGAGAAGCTGCGAGGAGCGCGTAGATAGACGGGGCGCCCTGCGGATGCTGGACTATCTCACCGAGTACACGGAATTTCATTTTAACGAGGAAGAAAAGCTTCAGGAAGAGATCGGTTATCCGGGAATCCAGGAGCACAAAAAGAAACATGAAGAGCTGCGGGCTACCGTCTCCCAGCTTCATGAGATGCTGGAGGAGCAGGAAGGCCCCACGGCAGATTTTGTGGAGATGGTCAATAAGAATGTAACCGAATGGCTGTATTACCATATTAAGGGTTTTGACCGCTCAGTGGCGGAATTTAAATTTATGCGTGACAATCAGGACCGGCTGTAATGCCGGTCCCTTTGTTTGTGAGATGCCTTTGCCTGTTTGCTATTTCTATTTGTTTGGTGTGTACGATTCAAAGATTAAGTGCATGTTAGAATGGCGCTGTAAGGAATTTTTCCCCTTTTCGATGTAATCCCAGGATTTCTGATATGTGCCTGGAGCAGCAATTAAGGGATCTGATATAAAAGCAAGGAATGCATTGACATTCCCCTCATACTGATCAGCAAAATCATCAGATAGCTGCTGCTTTTCCTCATCTGAGAAATCTTTTAATTCGTTATACAATACATGCTCCAGATTCTGAGTAATATCGCCATGCACAACAACAAAACGCACTTCATTGCTGGAAAAGTGCTCTTTCATAATCGTTCCCAATGCGGCTTCATCACTGGGCCCTTCTATGATGAATACAATAACCTTCTTTTCACGCATGCTCTGCTGTCCTGCCCGCCTTTCTAAATGCACGTGCGATTTTCAAACTGTCCGTTTCCTCATAAATGACTTCATCCTGACCGCCGAGAGTAATTCCACGCAGATACGTATCCCGTAGATTATTTGATGCCTTCACATTTTTCATCCGGATGTAGCGTCTCTCCGGATTTGCCGTTGAAAACATAATGCTGTCCTTATCCAGCATTTCCAGTGGACGGAGATTGTGTGAAGTAAAAATGAGCTGCCCTTTTGCACTTTTATTGAAAATATCCAGCAATTCCCCAAGCATATACTCGAAAATTCCGGCATCCAGCTCATCAACAGCCAGGCAGATGGAAGGATTTCCAAAGGCCTGAATTAACGCATTTAAAATGGAAATAAGCTTGATAATGCCTTCAGATTCCATTCGAATGGGAATGGGAGGCATATTCTCGCGGATTGATACAAGCTCCACCCGATAACCAGTCTCACCGGAATCCATCAGCTGCTTTCCATAATTGTGGACGGCGATCCGCATCCCTGGAATAATTGTAAAAAGAACCATATTGATCTGTTCCACAATTGTGTCAAGAAGCGTCTTTCTTTCCTCGTTTAAAATAACCGGTTCAGTTAAGGGAACAGCAAAATCTCCCTTCATCCCGATTTCGTTCTGCTGGATTTTAAAAGCCATCGGCAGAAGAAAGTTAGCGGAAATTACTCCGGAATGGGTATTGCGGATAACAAACAAATCCATTAATGCAAACTTAAATAATGCCTGAATGACTTCAGAATAATGCTTAAAATTATTCTGGTAATTTCGACAGAAAATTTCTCTGCTATACTCGCCAAAGATATACGAGCAGTTGCTTTTCTCCGCCATTTTTCTGGCGACAATCAGGTCGGTTCTGTTCTCTGGATTTGCTTCAACTACCTCGTCAAATCGCTTTCTGGGTGTAAATACGGCCTCCCTGTCAGAGCGCTGATAGTCCATAAATACCGTTTTGTTGCTTCTGTTCTCTCCCTTATTGACGGCACAGCTTAAGGTTTCCCGAATGATTTCCGCACATTTTTCGCTTTTTCCCAGGGTGATTTTGTAGCTTACTTCGTATATGGTGCTTTCGGCAAAAATATGAAAATCAGCAGCAATTTCTGCCTGGTCTTTTCCTGCATCAATATAATCAGTGACCTCCTCTTCCAGAGTACTGCCAACCATAATTTTCTGCAGATAGTACAGCGTATCGATAACCGCCGTTTTTCCGGAACCATTTTGGCCATATATGCCTAATACCTCTGCATTTTTGTAAGAAAGCTGCTTTCTGCAGGCATTTGGCATAACAATCTGTCCGCTTTGCACGTTTTTGATATTAAAAATTTTCAATGAAGCTAATCTTACGATACTCTCCATAGTGCTTTCCTCCATGAATCTGATTTTAGCACAAACCCTGTTTTCTTTCAATATTTTTTGCTGATTTGCATTTTTTATTCCTTTTTCAAGAAAATATACTCTTTAAAATGACATAATTCTTACCTATGTAATCAAAAAGCCAGGCCGCGGTGCTGACGGAAAAGCCAGACAGAAAAAGCCAGGCCGGATTGACTGCGATTATCTTTATCGAGGTCAACTCCTGCCTGGCTTTTTATGCGAAGTTTCTGCGCAAATTTTTATGCATTTTTCTAGGAAATTCCATCCACCAGCTTCTCACCCAACAGCCCCAAAATCTCCAGACAAATCTCTTCCGCCGTCTTATCATCCGTAGCCACCAGGAAATCCGCGGCCTTTTCATAATAGGGCCGCCGTTTTTCCATCAGGGCCTGGATATATTCCACGTTCATGTTGCCGTTGAGTACAGGCCGGTTTTTGCTGTCCTTCACCCGCAGGTAAATGGTCTCCGGGGAGGCGGTAAGAAGGACTGTGCGGCCGCTTTTTTTCATCAGGGCCACATTCTCCTCCCGCATAGCTACGCCGCCGCCGCAGGAGACGATGGAGCCAGGACGATTTTCCATGGAAGCAAGAAGCGCCGTCTCCAGGCTGCGGAAGAAGGGTTCGCCCTTTTCTGCAAAGATCTGCGTAATGGCCATGCCCTCCTGCCGCTCGATCTCCTGATCCATCTCAATCACTTCTGCCCCGGTCATCTTCTTTAAGCAGGCGGCGATAGTGCTCTTTCCGGTGCCCATGAAGCCGATGAGAAAAATATGTTCTTTTATCATGAAAAAAACCGCTCCTTTACCTCCTGCACCGGCATATCCTGTCCGGTGTACAGCTTAAATGCGGCCACGCCCTGCCATAAGAGCATCCCTTTTCCGCCGATGCAGGTGCAGCCTGCCGCCTTTGCCTCCCGAAGAAGCCGCGTTTCCTCTGGATTATACACCACATCTGCCACCACAAGGCCGGGATAAAAGGCAGAGAGATCCTTTACCACAGACTCTCCATCCATGGGCTTCATTCCCACTACAGTGCCGTTGACAAAGATCTGGCTTGAATGGATCTCCTCTGTCAGCTTGTCTGTGTCGGCAATATCGTACACCTCCACCTGGCATCCGGGAACGGCCTTGCGGATCTTTTCGGCCGTCTCCAAAGTGCGGTGGAAGAATGCGTCCTTCCGGTTAAAGATGCTGATGGCTGAGGCCCCGTCCAGGGCACACTGCACCTGGATGGCCGTGGCCGCGCCGCCGCCTCCGGCAATGGTGATTTTCTTATTCTTTACCTCCACGCCGTGGTCAGCCAGATTGCGCACAAAGCCCTCTCCGTCCGTCATATGACCGGTGAGCACGCCGTTGTCATTGACAATGGTATTTACCGCGCCGATAATCTGGGCTGCCGGGGACAGGTGATCCATATACTGGCAGACTGCCGTCTTGCAGGGCATGGTTACATTCATTCCCCGCATGCGGAAGGTCTTCATGGCATCGATGGCGTCCTTCACCTGATCCTCGCCGATATCAAAGGCCACGTACACGTAATCCAATCCCAGCCGGGCAAAGCTGTAATTGTACATGGCCGGGGAACCGGAGTGCCCTACCGGGGAACCGATCAGAGCCAAAAGGCCGGTATGTCCGGAAATCCGACTATCCATTGGGCTCCTCCTTCTTCTGCGAAAGCTTGACAAACTTCCGGGCCAGAAGGATCAGAAGCTTAGTGATGGTTTCCATGGACTGTACGCAGATAAACTCAAATTTTCCATGGAAATTGTGGCCGCCGGTGCAGAGATTGGGGCAGGGAAGTCCCATGTAGGAAAGCCGCGCGCCGTCGGTGCCGCCGCGGATGGGGCAGATTTTCGGCTCCACAGAAAGCTCCGCCATGGATTCCTTGGCCAGATCAATAAGATACATGTAAGGCTGGATTTTTTCCTTCATGTTATAGTAATAATCCTTCATCTCCACTTCCACGGTTCCCTGGCCGTATTTCTGGTTCAGGAACTGAGAAACTGCAGTGAAAAGCGCTTTCTTTTCCTCAAATTTCGTCCAGTCATGATCACGGATAATGTAATCCATCATGGCATTTTCTACGTCTCCGCTCATCAGATCCAGATGGAAAAAGCCCTCGTACCCTTCCGTATACATGGGATTGTCAAAGGCAGGAAGCATGGACTGCAGCTCCATTCCAATGAGAAGGGCATTTTTCATCTTTCCCTTGGCAGAGCCAGGGTGAATGCTGGTTCCGTGGATATGAACCTTTGCTCCGGCTGCATTGAAGTTTTCGTATTCCAGCTCGCCCAGAGCGCCGCCGTCTACAGTGTAGGCCACATCGGCTCCAAAGGCAGCTACGTCAAAGCCATCTGCTCCCCGTCCTACCTCCTCATCAGGGGTAAAGCCGATCTTAATTTCTCCATGAGGAATTTCCGGATGGCTTAAAAAATACTCCGCCATGGCCATGATCTCCGCCACACCGGCCTTATCGTCCGCCCCCAAAAGGGTGGTGCCGTCTGTGGTGATCAAATCCTTCCCCACATAGTCCAGCATATCCGGAAACTCCGCTGGATTCAGGTAAAGGCCAGGAACGCCTTTAAGGGCAATGGGGCTTCCGTCATAGTTTTTGATGATCTGCGGGCGCACATTGCAGCCGCCAAAGGCCGGGGAGGTATCCATGTGGGCAATAAAGCCCAGTACCGGCACATTGGCATCTGCAGAGATTGTGGCAGGGATGGTGGCGGTCACGTAGCACTGGCTGTCCACCTTCACATCGGATGCCCCCATGGCCTTAAGCTCCTCCTCTAAAAGCCTTGCCAGAGCAAACTGCTTTTCTGTACTGGGCAGCTGTTCCTGCTCATCCTTGGACTGAGTGTCATAAGAAACGTAACGCAAAAATTTATCGATTACAGAAGACATTGATTCTTCTCCTCTCTTACTAATTTACATAAAATATTTATGTCAACTAACGTGCTGGCAGCAATGGATAACTGCCATTTCCAGCTACCGATTAGCCAGCTCCCTGGTAATTTCCTCCCAGGTGATGCCCTTCTCTACCATCAGCACCATCACATGATAGAGGAAATCGGAAATCTCGTACTTGATCTCCTCCGGATCCGGATTCTTGGCGGCAATGATGATCTCTGTGGCCTCCTCGCCGCATTTTTTCAGGATCTTATCGATTCCTTTGTCAAAGAGGTAGTTGGTGTAGGAGCCCTCCTTGGGATGGATCTTCCGGTCCTGGATGACGCCGTACACGTCCTCAAAGACCTTTAAGGGGTTTGTCTCCTTATGCTCCCTGGCGGCCAGGGTCTGGTAAAAGCAGGAATAGCTTCCCGTGTGGCAGGCCGCGCCGATCTGGTGAACTCTGGCTAAGAGGGTGTCATTGTCGCAGTCTAAGGCCAGGGACTTTACGTACTGATAGTGTCCGGAGGTCTCACCCTTCAGCCACAGGCTCTGCCGGCTGCGGCTGAAGTAGGTCATCCGCCCCCGCTCCAGGGTTTTCTGGAAGGCCTCTTCATTCATGTAGGCCAGCATCAGCACCTGGCTGGTCTTGTAGTCCTGGACAATTACCGGAACCAGGCCGTCGCTGTTTGGGCGAAGCTCACTCCAGGCTACCGTGCTTTCCAGAGTCTCTACGGGGATTCCCGCTGCCTTAAGCTGCTGCTTTAACTCCATCAGCGGCTGCTCGGGGTCTGCGGGGAAAATGGCGCCGCACACCGACGGATGAGAGAAAGCGCCGCCCAGAGCCTCTGCGTCTGGGCCGGTAAAGGCAAGAAATACCGGAAGATTCTTTTCTGCTAACGCAAGCCCCTCTTTTGCTGTCCAGCCCTGTCCCAGGATCAGCCGGGAAGCGCCCAGCTGCAGAAATTCCTCTGCCCTTCCGGCAAAGGAGCTGTCTGGAAGGAAGGCGTAAATTTTGTCGCTGCCAAAGCGGCTGGCGGCCTCCTTGAGAAGGTCTACATTTTCTTCCAGAGACATTTGTAAAAATACCGCCGAAGCACCGGCGTAAAGGTACTTTTTCACATCCTCCAGACGCTTCACCCGGCCGCCGGCCAGGATGGGGGTATCCACCTCCCTGGCGATTTCCTTAATCATGCCGATAACCTGCTCGTGGTCAGCGTCCGTCTCTGACTGATCCCAGAGAAGCAGCTGGTCGCCGCCATTGTCGCCGCACCGGCGGCAGAGGGTCTCTGCCGTCATGCCATTTTCTATGGGCTTTCCGCTTTCCAGATCGAAGGCCTGCCCTTCCTTTAAGCCAAGGCCTGGAATCAGGATTTTCTTTTCCGTCATGGCTCATCCATTCCTTTCTTCGTTGGTTTTGGTTTACCGCTGGAAACGGGACACCGCTTCCTTAAGATCTATCCGGTTTTCATACAGGGCCTTTCCAATAATGGCCCCCTGGATTCCCTCACGATACAGGTTTTCCAGATCCTCCATGCCGGATACGCCGCCGGAGGCGATAATGTCAATCCCGGTTTCTGCCGTCATCAGGCGGGTGGCCTCCACATTGGGGCCGGAAAGCATGCCGTCCCGGGAAATATCCGTGTATACAATATGCCGGATGCCGTAATCCTTCATCAAAAGCGCCAGGTCAAGGGCCTTTACGGAGCTGGTCTGCTCCCAGCCCTGGGTAGCGGCCATGCCGTCCCGGGCATCGATTCCCGCCACGATTGCCTCGCTGCCAAATTCCGATACTAATTCCTTTAAAAATTCCGGGTTCTCCACGGCCTTTGTGCCGATAATTACCCGCCGGATGCCTAAGGACAGCATTCGCTCTGCCGCCTCACGGGAGCGGATGCCGCCGCCAATCTGGATGGGGATGGACACGGTCTGGGCAATCCGCCGGATCACCGGCTCATTTACCGAGCGCCCGGCCAATGCCCCGTCCAAATCCACCAGATGCAGGAAGGTGGCTCCCTGCTCCTGCCAGTGAAGGGCCATCTTCTCCGGCGCATCCGAGTACACAGTCATATCTGCAAAAGCCCCCTGGCGCAGCCGGACGCACTGCCCGTTTTTCATATCAATAGCCGGGTAAAGCTGCATAAAATTTCCTCCTTTTTCTGGGAAATGCTGTTTTCTTCTGAGAAACGCTGTTTTTCCGTGAAATCACAGGTGACAAGAGTTTCCCATGCCAGGCTTCCTTAAAGACTTCCCTTAGTGGACAGCACCCCGTGAATCCGCGGGTCCGTCTGCACCGCGCTGTCCAATGCCTTGGCAAAGGCCTTGAAGGTGCCTTCAATAATGTGATGGTTATTGATTCCCGAAATCTGCTTTACATGCAGGTTCATCTCTGCCCCGTAGGCTACTGCATGGAAAAATTCCCGGATCATCTCCGTCTCCAGATCGCCCACAAATTCTCTGGTCAGCGTCAGGTCATAGACCAGATAGGGCCGTCCGCAAAGATCCAGGGCGCAGAGCACCAGTGCCTCATCCATGGGAAGGATCATCGATCCGTAGCGGACGATCCCCTTCTTCTCTCCCACCGCTTCCTTAATGGCCTTTCCCAGCACAATGCCGGTGTCCTCGATAGTGTGGTGGGTGTCTATCTCAAGATCGCCCTCCACCGAAAGCGTCAGGTCAAAAAGCCCGTGGCGGGCAAAGTTAATCAGCATATGGTCAAAAAAGCCGATGCCGGTGGAAACGGATGCCTCCCCCGTCCCGTCCAGATTCAGGGTCAGGTCAATGCGGGTTTCCTTTGTATTTCGCTGGATGTGTGCCTGTCTCATGCTTCTTCCTCCGCTCCGGATGCTGTCAGCCCGGATTTCACCGTTCCACACGCTGCTATCCCAGCGGCGTTTCCGGCAGTCTCTCCTGTACCGGCAATCTTGTCTGTGCCAGTCTCGCCCACACTGGCTTCCTCATCCGCAAACCGCACCCGGATAGAATTGGCGTGGGCCGTCAGCCCCTCAGATGTGGCAAAGCTTTCGATATCCCGATGGGCTTTTTCCAGCGCCTCCTTAGAATAGTAAATAATGCTGGATTTCTTGATAAAATCATCTACGCCTAGGGGCGAGAAAAATTTGGCCGTTCCATTGGTGGGAAGCACATGGTTGGGGCCTGCAAAGTAGTCCCCCAGAGGCTCAGAGCTGTACTCACCGATAAAGATGGCTCCGGCATTGCGGATCTTGGTCATCACCTCAAAAGGATTCTTCGTCACGATCTCCAGGTGCTCAGAGGCGATATCATTGGCCGTCTGGATGGCCTCCTCCATGGTATCGGCCACCAGGATGTAGCCGTAATTTTCCAGGGATTTTTCCAGTATGGCCTTTCGGGAAAGGTTTTCCAGGAACTGATCCACCTCTTTGGATACCGCCTGGGCAAGCTCCATGCTGGTAGTCACCAGGATCGAGCTTGCCAGCTCATCGTGCTCCGCCTGGCTTAAGAGATCGGCCGCCACATAGCGGGGATTTGCCGTCTCATCGGCAAGGACCAGAATCTCGCTGGGGCCGGCAATGCTGTCAATGCTTACATGACCGTAAACGGCCTTTTTGGCCAGGGCCACGAAAATATTTCCCGGGCCAACGATCTTATTTACCCGCGGGATGGACTTGGTGCCGAAGGCCAGGGCCGCGATGGCCTGAGCGCCTCCGGTCTTATAAATCTCTGTGGCTCCGGCCAGACGGGCCGCCGCCAGGGTGACAGGGCTTGCCTTTCCGTCGGGGCCTGGCGGGGTCACCATGACGATGCGCTCCACACCGGCCACCTCTGCCGGAATAATATTCATTAATACGGTAGAAGGATAAGCGGCCTTTCCGCCGGGCACATATACGCCCACGCTCTCCAGCGCCGAGATCTTCTGCCCCAGGATGGTGCCGTCAGGGCGGCTGGAGAACCAGCTCTGACGCAGCTGACGCCGGTGATGGTCGCGGATATTTTCGATGGATTTCTTCATGACCTCCATCAGGGAAGGATCCACCTGAGCCATGGCCTCCTCAATCTCCGCTTCCGTCACCCGGATGGTTGCGGCGTCGATCTGGGCATGGTCGAATCTTTGGGTATAGGCAAAAACCGCCTCATCTCCGTGCTTTTTTACGTTCTCCACGATCTCCTGCACCGTATCGGCATACTGGCCGTACTGGTTGGGGTCCCGCTTTAAGAGGCCCTCCAGAATATTTTGCTTTGTCTCCTCCGTCAACTGGATGATTCTCATGGCTTTTCCTCCCTCACTAGCTGCTGCATTCCCTTGATTATCCGGGAAATCCGCTCATTCTCCCGCTTCATGCTCACCTGGTTTACCACCATCCGGGCCGACAGCCCGCAGACCTCCTCCAGCACATCCAGGCCGTTTTCCCGAAGGGTGCTGCCGGTCTCCACAATATCCACGATCACATCTGCCAGTCCCACAATGGGGGCCAGCTCGATGGAGCCGTTCAGTTTGATGATCTCTACCGTCTGGTATTTCCGGTTGTAAAAATAGTCCTTGGCAATCCGGGGATACTTGGTGGCTACCCGGATCAGCTCATGGTGCTGTAAGCGTTCTTTTGCCTCCCTGGGGCCGCAGACGCACATGCGGCATTTTCCCATCTTTAAATCCAGCACCTCGTAAAGCTTCCGCCCTTCCTCTAAGATGGTGTCCTTTCCCACAATGCCGATGTCGGCGGCACCGTATTCCACGTAGGTGGGTACATCGTTGGCCTTTGCCAGAAAGAAGCGGATGCCCAGTTCCTCATTAACAAAGATCAGCTTCCGGGAGGACTTGTCCTTCATCTCCTCGCAGCTGATGCCCATCTGTTCAAACAATTCCATGGCCTTATTGGCCAGTCTGCCCTTGGCCAGGGCTACGGTAATCTCTCTCATTCCATCCTCCTTATTCCGTCTCTGCTTCCGCATTCTTCAGAAAACGCGCTGATCCGCATCTCTCTGAAAAACACGTTAATCTGCGTTTCCCAGATAATCCGTCATAGGAATGGTATCGCAGCGCCCGGTCTTTACCTCGTATGCCTGCACCGCAGAGCCGTCTCCCGATACGTAAAGGACGTTGGAAAGGCCGTTTCTCTCTGCGGCCTTCAGGTAATCCTCCAGGGATGGCGTCCGGTGCTTCCGCTGAAACTGAACAGGGAAGGAATGATCGCGGAAATACTTTGCCAGGCGGATGGCCGGTACTCTGGCAGATACGTCAAAAAGGATCATGGTGTTGGTCTCTTCTACCGGCAGGGAAATTCCCTGGCTGGTCAGAGCCATCAAAAGCCGGTCAATCTCAATGGCAAAGCCCACCGCCGGAGCCTTTTTCCCAAACTGCTCCAGAAGGCGGTCATAGCGGCCGCCGGTGACGATGTAATCGCCGGTGC
>JAGHER010000150.1 GCA_017889125.1 Lachnospiraceae bacterium | reverse complement strand
CATCACAAAGAAACGGCGTCTCCCAAAACTTCCTTTGGGAAAACGCCGTTTCTTCATCTTTTCTTTATCTTATTTCTGCTTTTTCTGCTTTCCGTTTTTGTATCTTCGCCCGCTATTTTCTCGCTCATTACACCCGCGGTCTTTTTATTCCTGCTCAACCGCCAGCAAAAGCCCATAAGAAAATTCCTCTTCGTCAAACCGGTACTTCTCCAGAAGCTCCGGCCCGCAGCTGTTGGAACCGATACCGCTCTGGGCGTAATCCAGACAAAGCACCGTGTAGGGCGACTCCTCCAGTTCAAACCGGTGTCCCTTCTCGGTCAGCTCCTCCTGGGTGTAGACAGAAAGGTTAAAGCAAATCTCCCGTTCTCCCGCCGCAAAAAGCCGTAACCCGCCGCCGGAAACAGACACGTAATCGCAGTCATACCGGCTTCCGTTTTCCTGGGGCTTGATGTAAGGCACGTAGAAGGATTCCGCGCTGCCTGCAAAAATCCCGTGGCGGCAGGACTGGTGCTTATCGATGTAGCACTCCTCCGGCCCCATGCCGCAGTAGCTGGCCTGGCTCATGGCCTTTGGCAGGAAAAGACGGAGGCCAAACCGGGGAAGGAAGGGGAATTCCGGATCCTTCTTTGCGTCCAGCTTCATCCGCACCACACCGGCCCGGTCTACTGTCCACCGCACCTGAATCCGCAGGAAGGGCTGAAGGAAGATCGCCGCCAGGGAAAGGCTGGTAGCTATCTCCACCTGCTCCCCGCTCTTCTCCCAACTGGTTTCGTAGGTGCGCACAACCACCCGGTCATAGCCCGCTTCCTGCCACACCTGGCGGATGCGCCGGTCATTATCTGTGGGGGCACGCCATACATTGTACTCCATGGGCGCCATCAGCACCGGCTTTCCGCCCTTCTCCATGGAGACGAAAACGCCCTTAAAGGTATCGTAACAGTAGGTAAAATCCTCTCCAGACAGAACAATGCAGTGCCCTTCCTCGGTCACCACGAGTTCTGCCACTCCAGTCTCATCCAGCGTCTCTTCCGCCTGAATGCCAGCCGCCACCACCTGCCTTCTTCCAGCATCCAAATCATCCGAAAGCTGCCATTCCTCGCCGCCTAAGCTGAATCCTGCCTTCAGCAAACTCCAGTCCTTTTTCAGCAGATACTCCACCTGAAGAAAGCTCTTCCCCTCCGGCACAATCTCCAAATCAAAGCTTACCCGTCCCGTCTCATGGGGAAGGATCGATTCGGCCAGGGAAATGGTCTGGCTGCACTCCTCCCGTCCATTCTTCACAAAGGTAAGGCGGATATCCGCATAATCCTTAAGATCCGTGAAATCCAGGTAATTGACGAAGACAAGCTCCTTCTTCTCCACATCCACTTCCGCCAGTCTTGCAGGCCGGTACACATGCTTAAATTCCCTTAAGCCTCCGTGAGGAATCCGGTCGGGGGATACCAGGCCGTCCACGCAGAAGTTTCCATCATGGGGGAACTCGCCGCTGTCTCCGCCGTAGAGGAATTTCGTTCGTCCATGGCTGTCTGTGCCAGCCTCCACCGCATGGTCACACCACTCCCACACGAAGCCGCCGCACATTCCCGGATACTGGTGAATGATCTGGAAATAATCCTCCAAATCTCCCGGGCCGTTGCCCATAGCGTGAGCGTACTCGCACATCAGATAGGGATTCTTGTGCTTTTTCTGGAAATACTCATGGATCTCCTCCATAGAAGGATACATCCGGCTGTAAAGATCCAGGATCGCCCGGTCATACTTCCGGTCCTTGGAGATGTAGCGGGCGCTTTCATAATGAAGGAGACGGGTATCGTCAAATTCCTTTGTCCAGCGCAGGGCCGCCTCAAAGGTGCAGCCGTAGGCACATTCATTGCCCATGGACCAGATCACCACGGAAGGCCTGTTCTTGTCCCGTTCCACACACCGGCGGGTTCTGTCCACTGTGGCCTCGATAAAGTCCGGATTGTCCGCAATCAGGCGGCCCCAGTCCTCCACATGGGTTCTCCAGTCGTCCACCTTCTTGTAGCGCTTATCCGTACCATGGCTTTCATTGTCCGCCTCGTCGATCACGTAAAATCCATACTCATCATACAGGTGATAATACTGGGGGCTGTTGGGATAATGGCTGGTGCGGATGGCATTTACATTGTGCTCCTTCATCAGCTGCAGGTCCCGCTCCATCTGCTCCGGCGAGATCACAAAGCCGGTGTGGGGATCGCTGTCATGGCGGTTCACCCCGTGGAATTTCACCGGCACGCCATTGATATAAAGAACGCCGCCGCTTACGTGAATCTCCCGGAAGCCCACCCGGTCGCAGATCACCTCATCTGCCGTGGTGAGAACCAGCGTATACAGCCAGGGATTCTCCGCGTCCCAATACCGGACATGGGAAATCTCCGCGCAAACCTTTCCCTCTCCGCAGCTTCCCTCCAGCACAGTCTTCCCTTCCGGGTCTACCAGCCGGTACTCCGCCGCCTTTTCTTCTCCCAGGAAGGAAAACTCCGCCTCGAATTTTCCGGCGCCTCCCTCTGCAGGAGCCGCCTTCACCCGGTAATCCCAGATACCCTCCTTAGGCCGCCTTAATAAGAACACATCCCGGAAAATCCCGCTCATGCGGAACTTATCCTGATCCTCCAGGTAGCTTCCGTCGCACCACTTTAATACCAGCACCGCCAGCCGGTTAGTCCCCTTCCGCAAAAACTGGGTTACCTTAAACTCACTGGTGCTGTGGGATACCTGGGAATACCCCACAAAGCTTCCATTTAACCATACATAAAAGCAGGAGTCCACGCCCTCGAAATTCAGATACACCTCCGGCGCCTGGGGAAGCTCCTCATAATCAAACTCCCGCACATAAGCCCCACAGGGATTCTCCCGGGGCACATAGGGCGGATCAATAGGGAAGGGATAGCGCACATTGGTATACTGGTGGCCGTCCTCCCCGTACATCTGCCACATTCCCGGCACAGGCACCTCCCTAAAGCCCTCCAGGCCATGTCCCTCTTCATAGAAGGGGTCATCCATCTCATAAATGCTGGGCACATACCGGAATTTCCACTGTCCGTTCAGACTCTGGAACCGGTCCGACCCTTCCCGGTCAAGGAAAAATCTGCCCTCTTTTGACGCCGGAATATAGTAGGCCCTGTTGGGTTCTGTCCCAACATGCAGGGCAGTCAGATCTTCAAAATAAGGCTTTACTAGCATAACCTTTTCCATCCTTTCTGTACATGAAAATGAATCGCTGTTCATAGCAGAAGTGTACCATATTTTTGCTATGAGCACTACGCATTTCCTGCTGTTTTTTCCCTCGGATCACGCCCATTTTGCTCTGTCCTCTATAGGCCTTTCTCCTTCCCTCCGTCTGTCAGCCTGACATATGGAGATTTTGAAAATTTTTTTCTTTTTTCACCTGCTTCCTAGAGGCTTAATAAACAGAGATACCGTATGTGTCATTTTTCGACCGTTAATTAATACAAATTTTCTTTTCTTTTGTATTGATATTTTAAACAAAATATACTATAATCATGTCACCAGGTGTTGCAAAGACACATCATTTTGACAGAAATCAAAAGGAGGACGTTTAACATGAAGAAAAGAATTTTCGCATTAGCAGCGGCATCCGTTATGGCTATCGGCCTTGCGGGATGCTCATCCAGTTCATCCGACAGCTCCACCACAGCAGCAGACACCGGCACCACCGCAGCGGCACAGGAGGCAGCAGCTTCCGCAGATACCACTGCAGCTGAGGAAGCGGCTTCCGGCGAGGTAGCCAACAAGGACAAGCCTCTCGTATGGTTCAACCGCCAGCCCTCCAACAGCTCTACCGGCGAGCTTGACATGGCCGCCTTAAGCTTCAATGACAATACCTACTATGTAGGCTTCGACGCCAATCAGGGTGCGGAGCTGCAGGGAACCATGGTTATGGATTACATCCAGGCAAATATCGACACCATCGACCGGAACGGCGACGGCATCATCGGCTACGTTCTGGCTGTAGGCGATATCGGACACAATGACTCCATCGCCCGTACCAGAGGCGTCCGCAAGGCCCTTGGCACCGGCATCGAGGTTAACGGCGAGATCGACAGCACCCCGGTAGGAACCAATACCGACGGCTCCTCCACCATCGTGCAGGACGGCTCCCTTGAGATCGGCGGAAAGACCTATGTGGTCCGCGAGCTTGCATCTCAGGAGATGAAGAACTCCGCAGGCGCCACCTGGGACGCCGCTACCGCAGGAAACGCCATCAATACCTGGTCTGCATCCTTCGGTGAATCCATCGACATCGTTGTTTCCAACAATGACGGCATGGGCATGTCCATGTTCAACGCCTGGTCAAAGGACAACAGCGTTCCCACCTTCGGCTACGATGCCAACAGCGACGCGGTAGCAGCTATCGCAGAAGGCTACGGCGGCACCATCAGCCAGCATGCAGACGTACAGGCTTACTTAACCCTTCGTGTTCTGCGCAACGCTTTAGACGGCGTAGATATTGACACAGGCATCGGCACTGCAGATGACGCAGGCAACGTACTCAGCGATGACGTATACGTATACAATGCAGATGAGCGTTCCTACTACGCACTGAATGTAGCCGTTACCGCAGACAATTATCAGGATTTCACCGATTCCACCATGATCTATGCGCCGGTATCGAACCAGCTGGATGCTTCCGCACATCCCGCTAAGAAGGTATGGCTGAACATCTACAACGCAGCAGACAACTTCTTAAGCTCCACCTATCAGCCGCTGCTTCAGAAGTATGACGATCTGCTGAATCTGGAAGTTGACTACATCGGCGGCGACGGCCAGACCGAGTCCAACATTACCAACCGTCTGGGCAATCCCGGCCAGTACGATGCATTCGCCATCAACATGGTTAAGACGGACAATGCAGCTTCCTATACTGCTCTGCTGAGCCAGTAAATTTCACATCATTAAATACGAATTGCTTAGTATTGGGGAGAAGGAATTCTCCCTAATACTATTATTACGAAAACCTACATATACAGGAGTAAAGAGAATGGCAGATAAGAGAGATGATATCGTCTTATCAATACGCGGTATGAGCAAGTCCTTCGGCCGCAACCGGGTACTTGACCATATCAACCTGGATTTAAAGCGCGGGACAGTCATGGGACTGATGGGCGAGAACGGCGCCGGAAAGTCCACCATGATGAAATGTCTTTTCGGAACATACCAGAAGGACGAGGGAAAGATCTTCTTAAACGGCAAGGAAATCAGCTTTTCCGGCCCCAAGGACGCCCTCGAGAATGGTATCGCCATGGTTCACCAGGAGCTGAACCAGTGTCTGGAACGGAATGTGATCGACAATCTGTTCCTGGGCCGCTATCCCGTCAATTCCATGGGCGTTGTTGATGAAGGCAGAATGAAAAAGAAGGCCTCCGAGCTCTTCCGGAAGCTTGGAATGACTGTAAATCTGACCCAGCCGATGCGGAACATGTCCGTATCCCAGCGGCAGATGTGCGAGATCGCCAAGGCGATTTCCTACAATGCAAAGGTGATCGTTCTCGATGAGCCCACCTCCTCTCTTACGGTGCAGGAGGTAGAAAAGCTCTTTGAGATGATGCGGATGTTAAAGTCCCAGGGCATTTCCCTGATCTACATTTCCCACAAGATGGATGAGATCTTCGAAATCTGCGACGAGATCTCCGTGCTCCGGGACGGCAAGCTGGTAATGACCAAGCCCTCCAAGGAGACCAACATGAACGAGCTGATCGCCGCCATGGTTGGCCGCTCCTTAGAGAACCGTTTCCCGCCGGTGGACAATACCCCGGGAGATGTGATTCTATCCGTACAGCACCTGTCCACCAAATTTGCCCCGCACCTGCAGGACATCACCTTCGATGTGAAGGAAGGCGAGATCTTCGGCCTTTACGGCCTGGTTGGCGCCGGACGTACCGAGCTGTTAGAGACCATCTTCGGCGTCCGCACCAGAGCGGCAGGCCGTGTCTACTTTAACGGGCACCTGACCAATTTCAACAGTGCCAGGGAGGCCATCGACCACGGCTTTGCCATGATCACCGAGGAACGGAAGGCCAACGGCCTCTTCCTGAAAGGCGACCTTACCTTCAACACCACCATCGCCAACCTTGAACAGTACAAATCCGGCATCGCCCTCTCCAACGCGAAGATGGTGAAGGCCACCACAAATGAGATCAAGATCATGCATACCAAATGTATGGGCCCCGATGACATGATCTCCAGCCTTTCCGGCGGAAATCAGCAGAAGGTCATCTTCGGCAAATGGTTAGAGCGCAGGCCCCAGGTATTCATGATGGACGAGCCTACCAGAGGTATCGACGTAGGCGCCAAGTACGAGATCTATGAGCTGATTATCAACATGGCAAAACAGGGAAAGACAATCATCGTTGTTTCCTCCGAGATGCCGGAGATCCTGGGAATTACCAACCGCATCGGCGTCATGTCCAACGGACGCCTGTCCGGAATTGTGAATACGAAAGAAACAGATCAGGAAGAGCTGTTAAGGCTCAGTGCAAAATACCTATAATGGGGGAAATGAAATATGGCAAATGCAAATATTCTTACGGCCGATCAGGAAGCGAAGCTGCGCAGGCCGATTGAGGATTATGTGGGAAAAATCCAGGCCAAACTGGACAGCCTCAGAGAAGAGGGAACCACCAGGGTAGTGGAGCTGCAGAATGACATCGACAGCACCAAACGGGATCACATCTTAACCAAAGAGGAAAAGGAAAATGAGCTGTCCCGCCTTCGCGCAGAATTAGAAAAAGCAAAGGCTGTAGAGGCAAAGAATAAAACCGAGGTAGACAGTCTGGTCGCTGACGCAGAAAATTACCTGAAGGCCCACTTTGACACGGACTACTATCAGGCCGTTGTGGCCAGCTGCAAGGAAGAGCGGGTTCTGGCCCTGGCCAAATACAAAGAGCGGACGGCAGATCTGGAAAAAGAACACCAGGCAGCCGTTTCCAAGCTTTCCGACCAGCACGAGATCAAGGATGAAAAGTACGTTTACAAGAACAGGCTTTTCGACGCAAAAATGCAGTATGAAAAGGATCTGCAGCTGATTAAAGACCGTCAGCACGCCGCCTTTGATTACAAGTACCATCTCATCGATATGCTGCGCATGTCCAAGTTCACCTTCGCCGAGACCCTGGCCCAGAGATGGGAAAACTACAAGTACACCTTCAACCGCCGGGATTTCCTTCTGCGGAACGGACTGTACATCGCCATCGTGTTTATTTTCATCATCCTCTGCATCATTACGCCGATTATCAAGAACGTGCCGTTACTCACCTACAACAACGTGCTGAATATTCTCCAGCAGGCATCTCCGAGAATGTTCCTTGCCTTAGGCGTTGCCGGACTGATCCTGCTTGCCGGTACTGACCTTTCCATCGGACGTATGGTCGGTATGGGCATGACCACCGCCACCATTATCATGCACCAGGGCATCAATACCGGTTCCGTGTTCGGCCATATCTTTGATTTTACCGGCCTTCCCACCCCGGCAAAGGTGCTGCTGGCACTGGTGATGTGCATCGTGTTCTGTACCGTTTTCACCACCATCGCCGGATGCTTTACCGCCAGGTTTAAGATGCATCCCTTCATCTCAACCATGGCAAACATGCTGATTATCTTCGGTCTGACCACCTATGCCACCAAGGGCGTTTCCTTCGGTGCCATTGAGTCGACGATCCCCGGCATGATTATTCCCAGAATCAACGGCTTCCCCACCATCATCCTGTGGGCAGTGGCCGCAGTAGCCATCGTATGGTTTATCTGGAACAAGACCACCTTCGGAAAGAACCTGTACGCGGTAGGCGGCAACTCCGAGGCCGCAGCCGTTTCCGGTATCTCCGTATTCAAGGTAACAGTAGGCGCCTTCATGCTGGCCGGTATCCTTTACGGCTTCGGCTCCTGGCTTGAATGTATCCGTATGGTCGGCTCCGGCTCCGCAGCTTATGGACAGGGCTGGGAGACTGATGCCATTGCAGCCTGCGTAGTGGGCGGCGTATCCTTCACCGGCGGTATCGGAAAGATCTCCGGCGTGGTTGTAGGCGTTTTGATCTTCACCGCACTGACCTACTCCCTGACCATCCTGGGAATCGATACCAACCTGCAGTTTATCTTCTCCGGTATCATTATTCTGGTCGCTGTTACCCTTGACTGTCTGAAGTATGTGCAGAAGAAGTAAACGATAAAAGAAATTTAAAGAGAGCGTAATTTAACGGCCGCAGGACTTTTTCTCCTGCGGCCGTTCGCACGTCTGAGCTGTTTCGGCTCTCTCTATTCTCCAGCTTTTTTCCCGCCGTCATTCTCCAGCTTTCTATTTCCCGCCTTCTGCCCGCGCCCGCAGGATCGGCTCTGCCACCGCGGCGGATTCTCTGGCAATCTCCAGCTCCTCATTGGTCTTAATCACCAGCACATTCACCCGGGAAGCGCCGTCGGAAATCTTAAAGGCCTCCCCCTGCTCCCGGTTCTTTACCTCATCGATGGTGATTCCCAGAAATTCCAGATAGTCACAGATCTCTGCCCGGATATCGGAATCATTTTCCCCAACTCCTGCGGTAAAGACGATATTGTCCACGCCGTTCATGGCGGCGGCATAGCTTCCGATGTACTTTGCCACCTTGTAGGCAAAAATCTCCCGGGCCAGGGCCGCCATGTCATTGTACTTGATCTCCGCGTCCTTAAGCTCACGGAAATCGCTGGAGTAGTTCCGGGAGATTCCCAGGACGCCGGATTCCTTATTGAGGATCTGCATGATCTCCGGCAGGCTTAAATTGGCCTTCTTTGCCAGGTATTCCAATGCACCCGGGTCCACATCGCCGCAGCGGGTGCCCATGACCAGGCCCTCCAGCGGCGTAAAGCCCATGGAATTGTCCACCACCCGGCCGTACTTTACGGCGCAGATGCTGGCGCCATTGCCCAGATGGCAGACAATGGTTTTTACTCTTGCCGGGTTCTGGCCCATAAATTCTGCCGCCCGCCCGGATACATACTTATGGCTGATGCCATGGAAGCCGTAGCGGCGGATCTTGTAAATCTCATAATACTCATAGGGAAGGCCGTAGAGAAAGGCCTTGGGCTCCATAGTCTGGTTAAAGGCGGTGTCAAAAACGCCCACCATCAGCGTGTCCGGCATCAGCTCCCGGCAGGCCTCCACGCCCACCAGGTTGGCCGGATTGTGAAGCGGCGCCAGGTCATTGCACTCCGTCATGACCTGAATCACCTCATCGTCGATCACTACGCAGCCGGTAAATCGCTCTCCCCCATGAACCAGCCGGTGGCCGATCACGTCGATCTCTTTAAAATCCTTTATGACCCCGTTCTGGGGGTCTGCCAGGGTTTTCAGCAGGAGGTCCACCGCCTGCTTGTGATCCTTCATCTCCGCCCGTTCCTTGATGGTCAGACCCTTGTGGGTCTTGTAGGTAAATATCCCGTCGATGCCAATACGTTCACAGACGCCCCGTGCCATAACCTCCTCAGTGACTGAATCAATTACCTGAAACTTCAGGGACGAGCTTCCGCTGTTAATAACCAGAATTTTCATTGCACACTTTCTCCTCCTTCTCCTGTACTGCCGCTGGCTCTTCTATCTCCCTTCCATGGTCTGCCGGACAATGCTTTCCATCATATCGTAGCTCAGCTGGCCGCTTACGTAACCGAATATATTCCCCTCCCGGTCAATCATAAAGGTGGTGGGGAAGGACATAATCCCGTATCCCATAAACAGCTCCCAGTCCGTATCCATCAGCACCGGATAAGTGTAGCCGTTTTCTGTCAGGAATGCGGTGATTTCCAGCTCTGTTCCCTCCCCGCTCATTCCCGGGGCCGCCACGCCAAGGACAATCAGGGCATCTTCGCCCTCCTGGCTGTAGCTTTCATAAAGCTTCTGGATCTCCGGCATCTCTGCCCGGCAGGGCGGGCACCAGGTTCCCCAGAAATTTAAAAATATAGTCTTTCCTTCATAGTCTGACAGACTGTGGGTGTTTCCGTACTGATCCTGGAGAGTAAAATCCAGAGCAGGGATTTTGGGGATTTCTTCCTCGTCGGTACCGCCAGCTGTTTCCCCGCCGGTGCTGCCGCCGTCTTCCCCTTCCCCATCGGAAGGATTTCCCGGCCCATTTTCCATGGATTCCACGTCAGCAGGTCCCTCTGCCGTAGGCGATATGGTATCCTCCTCCACCGGCTGGCCTGGCGCTGCACTGTCCCCATCCTGTCCGTCCTCCCCGGAAACCACCGCGCTGTCCCCATCCTGTCCGTCCGCTTCGGGAACCACCGCACTGTCTCCATCCTGTCCGTCCTCCCCGGAAACCACCGCGCTGTTTTCCGTCTGGCCGGAAATCCTGGACAGGTATCCCGTCACTGAGTTCATCTTGCCCGTAAACATGAGAACCCCCATAAGAATCATCAGAACGCCGCCGATCTTAACCGTATACCGCACCACATTCATATGTGCCTTGAAGATCTCCAGCAGAGATGTGGTAAAAAGCCCCACCACCAGGAAGGGAATCACAAATCCCAGGGTATAAATGCCGATAAGCCCCATTCCTGCGCTGCGGGTGCTGGCGGAAGCCGCCATAATCAGGACGCTTGCCAGGGCAGGTCCCACGCAGGGCGTCCAGGCAAAGCTGAAGGTAAATCCCATAAGCAGGGCCGTAGCCGGTGACATGGCCAGCTTATCGATCCGAAGAGGAAGCCGCCTCTCCTTCCCCAGCGCCGCCGATGTGCCAAAAAGGCCCGTCTGATAAAGGCCGAATAAAATCACCACCACGCCGCCGATGCGGGCCAGAAGCAGCTGATTGGATTTAAAAAACATCCCGGCTGCGGACACTCCAAGTCCCAGGATAAAAAAGGCGAAGCTTACGCCGATCACAAAGAATACCGTGTGGAGCATTACCCGGCTCTGCCGGTAGTGCATCCGTCCATCTTCTCCCCGTCTTGCCGTACCACCGGAAAGATAGCCAATATAAAGAGGAATCAACGGCAGCACGCAGGGCGAAAAAAAGCTTAAGAGCCCCTGCAAAAATACGGCTGCTGCCGGTACACTTACGTCAAGCTGAAATCCCATTCGTCATCTCCTTTTATTATGATTTTAAGCGCTCAGCCCGCAGAGTAAAAAGTCTGCCACTTCCCGCTGCGATACCGTCCCACAAAGCAGCTGATGCGCACAATCCAGTCCACCACCATAGCTGTCCAGACGCCGATGGCGCCCCAGCCCATGCCCACGCCGATGACATAGCTTAAGCCAAGGCGGAAGATAATCATGGAAAGGATGGACACCACCATGGGGAATTTCACATCGTTGGCCGCCCGCAGCACATTGGTCAGGGTGAAGGATGCCGGCCACAAAAGGATAGCAAAGCCGTCATGAATCAGCACCAGCACCACCGCCAGCGCCAGGGTTTCCTCCGAAAGGCCGTACAGCCTCATGGTCAGGGGCATGGTGAGAATCACGCCTGCGCAGCAGAGACCGTTAATCAGGTACGTGAGCTTCATCAGCTTTTTCGCATAATAGCGGGCCTGGCCAAAGTCCCCGGCCCCCACGCACCGGCCAATGACCGTAATCATGGCCAGGTTCATGGCCTGACCCGGCAGCACGCCCATGCTGTCCAGATTGTTGGCCACTGCATTCGCCGCAATCTGCACCGTGCCGAAGGTGGCAATAATGCTCACAACCAACACTCTTCCCAGCTGAAAGATGCTGTTTTCCACACCGCCGGGAATGCCGATGTGGAGAATCCTCCGGATCATGTCCCCATTCCAGGCAAGCTTTCCCTGCCCGATGCAGATGTCCAGATTTTTGTTCCGGAGACGGACGTTTAAAATCACGCAGGCCACCATCCGGGATGCCAGAGTCGCCAGCGCCGCCCCCGCCACGCCCATGTGAAAATGAAAGATTAAAATATAATCGCCGATAATATTCAGCGTGTTCATCACGATCGATGCCTGCATGGATATCCGGGAATTTCCCATGGACCGGAACAAGGCGGCGCAGGAATTGTACACCGCCAGGAAGGGGTAGGAAAGGGCGGAGATCACCAGGTAGACCAGCGCGTTCTCCATAACGTCCGGCTCGATTCCATGGTAAATTGTCTCCAGAAGCCCCCGGCGGAACACGATCGCTGCAGCCATCATGACTGCGGAAATCAATGCGGTCACAAGAACCAGCTGGTCTGCCGCCTCACAGGCCTTCTCCCGCCGCCGCTGGCCCAGATACTGGGACGCCACCACCGCCCCTCCGGTGGCAACCGCCGCAAACACATTGATGATCAGATTGTTAATCATATCCACCAGGGAAACACCGGAGGTGGCCGCCTCCCCGGCGCTGGATACCATCATGGTATCCACCATTCCCACCGTCACCGCCAGAATCTGCTCGATGATCAGGGGAACGATGAGCTTTCTCAGCATTTGATTAGAAAACAGATAGCCTTGCTCTTCTTCCATGTCTTACACCCCAATCTTCGGGCAGATATCCTTAAGACAGCATTTGTCACAATAAGGCTTCGTCCGCGCCGTGCAGACCGCCCTTCCGTGAAAGACAAGGCGATGGCAGAAATCGCTGCCTTCCTCCGGCGGAATAATCTTCCACAGAGCCATCTCCACCTTCTTCGGCTCCTTAATCTGATCCACCAGTCCCATGCGGTTTACCAGACGGATGCAGTGGGTATCCGTCACAATAGCCGGCTTTCCAAATACATCGCCCATAATCAGGTTCGCACTCTTTCTGCCCACACCAGGAAGGGCAAGCAGCTCATCAAACTGATCCGGCACCTTTCCGCCGTACTGCTCCTTTAACATCCGCATGCACTTGCTGATGTCTCTGGCCTTGCTGGCTCCCAGTCCGCAGGGGCGGACGATCTCTTCGATGTCCTCCGGCTCTGCCGCTGCCAGAGCATCCACATCGGGGTACTTTTCATAGAGCTTTTCCACAACCACATTTACCCGCTCATCCGTACACTGGGCGGCCAGACGGACGCTGACCAAAAGCTTCCACGCCTCATTATAATCCAGCGTGCAGCCGGCATCCGGGTACTCTTCCTTCAAACGCCGGATAATTTCCAGCGCCAGTTTTTCTTTCGTCATCATTTTGCACCTGCCCTCTATATCTCATCAGAACAGCAGGCCCATAAAGACCTGCCTGACCCGCCGCCGTCCGCACATGCCCATCTGCACATTTTCCGCAGCAGCGCGCCATAATACATAGTATAACACATCCGGAAAAAAGGGCAAGCCGCTGTTGAACCCGAAAATCCAGGTCCGAAAAGTAGCCAGCTCCTTGTTTGATTTTCCTTTCTAAATTCTCCCGCTCCGTGTATAATAAAAACAGATAAATCAGCGGCAGATGCTAAACGTTCATAAAAAGGAGAATTTCAATGGAATACATGGTTTATGCACATGAAGTAACGGGCGTTTCAGAGGATGGCGAAGTCCTGGCCCGGGTTACCTTTCCCTTCGTGGAAGAACAGGTGGTGGACATCAACCATACCCTGGTAGATGAGCGCCTCCGGGGCCAGGGCGCGGCAAATATCCTGCTGGAAAAGGCAGCCGAGAAGATCCGCCAGGAGGGCTGGAAGGCCCGTCTTTCCTGCTCCTACGCTCAAAAATGGTTCGCCAGGCACCCGGAGCATAAGGATCTGCTGGCCAATTCCTTTGTCTTAAGCTGCTGTTCCACGGCCGATCTTACCCGGGAGCATTTTGCAGAAAGAGACATATCCTTCATCTGCTTCCACTATCAGCTGGACGGCAAAAGCTACAGCGACGATCTGGGGCAGTCCATCCCCTTTGACCAGTTCTACCAGCGGATGACCGAGGGCGCCTCCACCGCCACCTCTCAGATCAATCCGGAGGAATACGCCGCCTATTTTGAGGGCTTTTTAAAGGAGGGCAGGGATGTGCTTCACCTCTGCCTTTCCTCCGGCATTACCAGCACCATGAATTCCGCCTGCATTGCCCGGGATATGCTGGCAGAGCAGTACCCGGAGCGGAAAATCCTGGTTCTGGACTCCCTGGCCGCCTCCTCCGGCTACGGCCTTTTGATGGATAAGCTGGCTGACCTCAGGGATCAGGGCCAGTCCATTGACCAGGTATACCAGTGGGCAGAAAAGCACCGGCTGGACGTACATCACTGGTTTTTTACCTCCGACCTGACCTTCTTTATCCGCGGCGGCCGGATTTCCAAAACTGCCGGTTTCATCGGCGGCGTGCTGAATATCTGCCCCCTTCTCAATGTAGACTGCCAGGGGCGGCTGATTCCCCGCCAGAAGATCCGCACGAAGAAAAAGGTCATTCAGGCCATTGTGGACAAGATGGAGGAATGCGCCCAGGACGGCCTTCAGTATTCGGGAAAATGCTATATCTCCCACTCTGCCTGCCGTCAGGATGCCCAGGCCGTGGCGGCCCTGGTGGAGGCCCGTTTCCCCCATCTGGACGGACAGGTGGAGATTTACGATATCGGCACTACCATCGGAAGCCATACCGGGCCAGGTACGGTAGCCCTGTTCTTCTGGGGAAAGCCACGGAATGACTGATGGCGCAGACTGCGCACACGGATGGCCTCCCCGGCGAACGTAACTTTCCACTAACTTTCTACGCAAAAAACGCTGCGCACAGAATCACTTCCTCTGTGTCACAGCGTTTTTATTTTTATCCATCCTTTTTTACATCAATGGCGCCAGCACCTTAAGAAGCCTTCCCGAAAGCTTCCGCAAAAGCGGATCCTTCTTAAGGTCTTCCTTGGACATAGGCTGGCACGCCTTAAGGGTCTGCTGAAAGTCCTCCTCAATCTCCGCCACCTGGGGCACCTTATACAGATAAGCGCCGCATTCAAAATGGTGATACAGACTGCGGTAATCCAGATTGATGGTTCCCACCACCGCCTTCCGGTCATCGCTCACAAAGTTTTTGGCATGGACAAAACCCGGCGTGTACTCATAAATCCTTACCCCGGCATCCAGAAGCATGGGGTAATAGCTGTGGGCCTGGGCGAAAGCCATTTCCTTGTCCGGAATGTGGGGCAGGATGAGAATGACCTCCACGCCGCGCTTTGCGGCAAACCGCAGCGCCGTCATAAGCTCGTAATCGGGAATCAGATACGGCGTCATAATGTGCACATACCGCTCCGCCCGGTTAATCATATCCATATACACCATCTCGCCCACCCGCTCATGATCCGTGGGCGTATCCCCGTAGGGAATCACATAGCCGGGCACATCCGCCGGGCTGCCCCCCTTAAGGTAAGGGGAGTAATCTTCCCTGGGACTGTCCACATTCCACAGCTGGAGAAACATCAGGGTAAAGCTCTGGACAGCCTCCCCCTCCACCATCACCGCCGTATCCTTCCAGTGGCCGTAAACCACCTTGCGGTTAATGTATTCATCCGCAATATTAATGCCGCCGGTGAAGGCCACCCGTCCGTCAATCACCAGAATTTTCCGATGATCCCGGTTATTATAGTGGGTGGAAATAAACGGGCGTATGGGCGCGTACATCTTTGCCTGAATTCCCATCTCCTGAAGCTTTTTCGGATAGCTGTAGGGCAGAAGGTACAGGGCGCAGGTTCCATCATAAAGGAAGCGGACCTCCACTCCCTCCTTTGCCTTCCGTTTCAGAATCTCCAGCACCCTTTCCCACATATAGCCTTCTTTTACAATAAAATATTCCAGGAAAATAAAATGCTTTGCGGACTCAAGCTGCACCAGCATTTCCGCAAATTTATCCTCGCCCAGAGGGAAATACTTCACCCTCGTATTGGCGTATACAGGGAAATCCTGATTTTCCTTCAGATAATACGCCAGAGGATAAAGCTCCGGCTCCTCTTCCCGCAGGCGTTCCATCAGCGCCTGACAGTCCGGCACATATTTCCTGCTGTCAGAGATAATCTGTGCAAGCTGCCGGTTCCGTATCCGATGCCCGGCATCCGTCCGGGTGAACAGATACAAGAACAGGCCGAACACCGGCAGGGCCATTACCAGCACTACCCAGGTAAGCTTCACTGTAGGATTTTCGTCCTTATTGATCAGCTCCTCCACGATAGAAACCGCCAGGATCACATTTGCCACCCAGAAATAGGGGATATACTGCTCCAGGCGCTGAAACATCGAAAACAGGAAAAACAGCTGTGCGAGCAGCAGGAAAACCACTACTCCTGTCCGGCCAAATACGATCCGGAAGATCCCCTGCTTTCCTTTCTGAAGGACTTCTTTCTGTTCATGCCGCTGGTGTCCGCCCTGTTTGTGCTCCATCCTCTGTACTCTCCTTCTGTTGTGTAATTCTTTTCTCTCTTGTCCTGCAGCGCTGCCCTGCTTGTGCTGTCTTTCCTCCGCTGATACTTCCCCAGCCTGCTCGTGTTGTCTTTCACCCGCTGATATTGCCTCAGCCTGCATGTGCTGTCTTTCACCCGCTGATATTGCTTCAGTCTGCACGTGTTGTCTTTCACCCGCTGATATTGCCTCAGTCTGCAGTGTATCAGGCCGCGCCGTGCTTTCGCCTCTGCTCCCGCTTGAGCGCATCCTGGAACTCACGAAGCTTTTCTGCGGCTTCATGCCCAAGCTCTGTGGGAACCTGGATCTGGACAACCGCATAATGATCGCCCTGTCTGGAGATATTCCCTTCAGAAGAAATCCCCTTGCCCCGCAGACGGATTTTTACTCCCGGCTGGGTTCCCGGCTTAATCCTGCACATTACGGCTCCGTGTATGGTCTGCACCATCACCTCGCCTCCCAGAACCGCCGCAGCAAAGGGGACAGATATTGTCGAATACACATCCATTCCCTTCCGCTCAAAGCCCGGCCGGCTTCCTACGGTGACCTTTAAAAGCAGATCCCCGGCCGGCCCTCCGGCATGTCCAGGCATGCCCTTTCCCCGAAGCCGGATGCTCTTTCCCGTCTCGATCCCCGCAGGAATGTGCACCTGCAGGGACTGTACCCTGCCGTCCTCTCCCTGAAGCCGGATCACCTTCTCACAGCCAAAAGCTGCTTCATCAAAGGTTACGGACACATCGGCAGTCAGATCCTGGCCTTTGCGGGCAAAGCTGCCGCCATATCCGGAACTGCTATATCCAGAACGGCCATATCCGGAACTGCTGCTTCCAAACATTCCGCCAAACAGATCATCAAAAATATCGTCCACGCTGCCGAATCCATAAAATCCATCAAAGCCCTGGCTGCCTTCTGCCTCTGCCCCTGCCGCAGCCCCTGTCCCTGCTGCAGCCCCTGTCCCGTCAAAAGCAGCATGGCCAAACCGGTCATACAGCTTCCGCTTTTCCGGGTCACTTAATATGGTATAGGCTTCCGTCACCTCTTTAAACATCTGTTCCGCCTGGGCATTGCCTCCATTGGAATCCGGATGATATTTTTTCGCCAGCTTTCGGTAGGCCTTCTTAATCGCTGCATCATCTGCATCACGGTTTATTCTAAGAACTTCATAATAATCCCTTTTTGCCGCCATGTCAATCACCCTCACTTTCTCCATGCAAGGCCAACGCCTTTTTAGGCCCTGCCTGAATCAAAGACATCTGCAACATTTGTCTTTCTCAGCATACGTAAAACAGCCCCGGATGTTTCCGGGGATGCTGTGGTTTATTGTTCTATTGTCAATATAACAGATATAGCAATTGATGTCAAGAGGGTAAGATCAACAAATATTCCAGGCAATTCTTCCGGCAAACTGCCCGGTCTCAATTCAACAGGTAAACCCCAAGATTCAAATACCCGGCAAAGACAGTCCAGATCAAATACGGCACCATAAGCCAGGCTGCCGTCTGAGACAGATCGGAAAACAGCCAGATTACCACCAGGATCAGCACAAACAAAAGCAGCAGCCAGAAAAAGGAAAACAAATACCATCCCAGCGAGAAGAAAAACACCGGCCACAAAACGTTGACAATCAGCTGCACTACATAAAAGAAAAGCGCCTGCCGGATCTGCTCCGGCCTTTCGCCGGAAGTAAGCACAAGCCAGGATGCCAGCCCCATCATAAGATAAAGGACAGTCCACACGATCGTGAAGACAATGCCCGGCGGCGATAAGGGCGGCTTATTCAAATAAGCAAAGGTTTCCATCCCATTTCTGGTAAGGAAACCGGATACCCCACCGGCAATCAGCGGAAATAAAAGACAAACAACCAGTGTTTTTTTGCTCTTCGGCACGGGAAATCCCTCCTGGCATATAATTTGTATTTGCTTGGTTCATATCTAAGGAAACGTTGATTAAATCATTGTTTCCCTAATTAAAATTATACACTGGATGGGGATAAATTATTCCTTTGCAGGTTATTTCTTAGCTGCGGTCAGCTCATAGCTTAAATCAATCAGATTCCGTACGGTTGCCTCCGGTACACTGCCATCCAAACGGATGGTGATCCATCTCTCCTTATTCATGTGATAAGCCGGGTGAAAACCATCCTGCATCCGCAGTGAGCTTACCAGCATGGGATCACATTTTACATTAAGTACATCAATTACATCTGTCATGCTGCCCTCCGGAAGCTTCAGCTTCTCCCTCTGGACTTCCATCACCAGACCATACCATTTGCGGGTGTCCTTATGGCGCAGCACAGCGCTGGTGTCAAACCAGGGATAATCCGGGTCTGTGCCGTATTTCTGCTTTACATAAGTAAATATCTTTTGCCTGTCCATCATGACTTGCTCCTTTGTGAAAATATCATCTTGCTTTCACTTCTGCTATCCGTTTCAATCTGACCCGTAATATAATAGTATTAGTATACTCTGGCTTATTTTTTATCACAAGATTTTTCTTCAGTTATTTCCCTTCACCCCACCGACCAGTTCTCTGTTTATATTCTTTACTGCCCGAGATTGCAAACAGACAAAATTTGACAAAAAAGCGGCAGATATTTTCACGCATCGAAATACCTGCCGCTTTGTAAACTACTAAAATATTTGATGAATTATCAAATCCTGAAAACCTGCTTATCCCGTCACCTCGGCCTCCCGAATCGCCCGGATAATCCGCTCCTGGGCCTCCTTCCACTCCCCGGCCATGCGGATGGTAAATCCATGGGGGCTGTCCATATAGCATTTAATGGTAACCTCATTTCCCATGGCTGCCATGCGCAGGCCGTACTGCTCATTGTCCTTCTTAAAGGGACAAAGTCCGCCGTTGATAATCAGTGCCGGGGGAAGATTTTTTAACATGTCATCTTCCGCAAATGCCGGACTGCAGAAGGGATTTTTCAGTACCTGGTCATCCCCATCGGCGTAAAGCCGGGAGAAGGCCATGGAGCGCACATTTCCGTCGGGCAAAACCGCCTGATAATTGTCCAGCGCCGAGTAATCCAGCACCTGCAGGCATAATGTAAAGTCTCCGGTTTGTGCTGCCCGCAGGGCGATGGCGGCAGAAAGGCAGCCTCCGGCGCTGTGACCTCCCACGGAAATGCGGCGTGGATTTCCGCCCCAGGCCTGGCACTGTTCAAATACCCAGCGCACTACGGCGTAGGACTGCTCAAAGGCGCAGGGGAAGGGATGATCCCAGGATACCGCATAGTCAATATCCACCACAATTCCATGAATGGCCGCCGCTACATGGGCGCAGTACAGGTCATCATCATGATCCTGGGGATACACAAAGCCGCCGCCATGCATATTTACATGGATGGGGCAGTTTTCCATCTTGTCCTTTGCAGTGGAAATCACCAGCCGCACCGGACAGGCCGGAGCCTCCAGAGGGAGGATCATCTCCTTCTGCTCCACCTTGGAAAGCCACGCAGTATACTCCTCCGGGATCACCCGGCTGACATTGCGGTGACCGCTTGTATTTTCTAAAATTTCCCGATAATATGCTTTGTCTTCTTGCGTAAGCGCCATAACTGTACCTCCTGAAAAATTTACCCGTAAACCGGGAAGAAAAGATTGGCACTGACAATCAGCGCCGCCATCATAATTATAATATAAGGCAGTGTGAATTTCAGCATTTTGATGGGGTTAAATCCGCCTACCGCGTAGGCAATGGTTGCCGCAGAACAGCCGGTGGGAAAAGCGATGGCCAGACAGGATGCCATGGATACCAGAGACACCACTGCCCGGGGATCCATGCCTCCCGCCAGGGCCGTGCTGGCTGCAATAGGAGTCAGAATTGCCACCGTTCCATTATTGGACATAAAGGTGGTCATCACCACGGAAACCACCGTAAAGACAATCGTTACCGTCAGGCCGCTTGGATTTTCGCCCAGAAGGCTCAGCACCAGATTGCCAATGTATTCTCCCGCACCGGACTGGCTGAGAGCTGTGGAAAATACCAGCACACCGGCGACCATCCACACCATATCTCCGGTAAGCCCGGCGATGGCCTCGCGGCTGGTCATTACGCCAGTGAAAATAAAGACAATAATAATCACTGCCGGAATAACATATATGTAGCTGCCCAGCTTATTGGAGAAGAAGAATGAAACCAGGGTAACCAGGAATCCGGCACAGACGATAAACTCATGGTTCCGGGACATAGCCGGCTGGCTGCCCTGCCTTCCTGCTGCGCCCAGGTCAACTGCATCCGTCTTTAATTCCTGCTTTGGCGTAAGCCTCCAGGCAAACATACAGTAAAGCGTGCCAATAATTGACGGCAGCAGGCCTACCTTCATAAAGTCAAACACACCCAAAAGCATGCCCGAATCGCTGCCAACCAGACCTTCGTAATAAGCGTTGGTGGTTAAGGGCAGCGCCGCTCCCATACCTACAGGCAGCCGTCCGAACCAGGTACAGATCATGGCCGCACACAAAAACAGCATTCTGGACTGGGAAATTCCAGAGGTGTCATCATCCTTCAAGGTTTGGACAAACAGCAGCATAATGGCCATAACCGCCGTCATTCCCATCAGCTGGGTAAGCAAAGCGGTAAATACACAGATCAGCAGAATCAGCAGGATTCCGCCCTTTCCCTGGGCCTTTACCATCAGGCCCCGGATACGGGAAATCAGGCTGGTACGCCCCAGCTGCCCAGCAATCACCATCATCGTCGCAATCAGGATGGTGGTGGTATTGGAAAATCCGGAAAAGGCAGTAGGGACATCAATCACGCCCGCCAAAGTCAAAATCACTACGCAGGTCATGGCCGTGAGCCCGTATGACCATTTCTGGATAACAAAAGAAACCATCATAAATACCATTACGGCCAGCGTAATGATTAAATTGATATTTTCCACGGTGAAGCCTCCTTCTCTCTATGCAGAGTATGCATTTTTCTTTTGCCAAACGGGGAGAATACTGCCCATCATTTCCATCCGGCGGGCCCTTCCGGATGGGGTTTTTGTACTGACAATGGACTTTTTTGTCTTCGTTCTTTGGATGTTCTCCCTTTTGATATGTTTATTATAATCGCACAATTTTCTGACAGCAATCCGCAAAAAATTAGACTT
>JAGHER010000149.1 GCA_017889125.1 Lachnospiraceae bacterium | reverse complement strand
TCCCCGCACGCACCCCGCTTCCATACAGGGATGCACGGTCATGTTCGTATCGGTTTCTGGCTTCGCATTCCAGGCGGATTTTCTCATCCTCTGTCAGATTCCGAAGGGTGTACATTGTCTCTGCCATCCACTCACTCTCCTTCATCATTCCCTGCAGCTCCTCCCAGGTCTCTGCTAGGAAAAGCTGCGCCCATTTGTCCAGACCGGAATCGATCTCCGGCTTTTCGGCGTTTTCATTCTCTTTTAATTGTACTATGATGATGCCAAAATTGCGAGTGTAAATTTTGCCGTCGCGGGTATCACACAGCCTGTTTTCGGAGTAGAATTTCTTTTCTCTATTTCTGGGCGTATTGGTCAGGAGGCTGATATGGACTACCGGCTTCAGCTGCTGGTACTCCTCACCCCGCTCTAGATTATCGTAGGCGCGGCAGGCATAAAGGAGTGCTCTGTCCATGTAATAATCTGTGGAGGCTACCTGCATCTCGATGTTGATGCGGGTATTGTCATTCATCAGCAGGAACAGATCCAGGATGCAGGTCTTCTCATTGATGGTCTCACCCAGAAGGATGGGGTTGAGAATCTCCAGTTCCCGGATATGGGAGGAATCCAGGTGGAGGATTGCTGCCAGGAGTTCTTTCAGCACTCGTTTATTGGTCTGGAAAACGGCATGGAAAAGGTAGTCATTGGTCAGCTTGTAGGGGAGCTTTCCGCGCATCTGGGACAGCTGGTCAAGAATCTCCGGCATAGGGGGCAGTTCAGAAAAATCCGGCAAGTTGGAGACCTGTGAAATGTCCGGAATATTCGTTCCTGGTGCGGATGCTTTATCTGGTGTATTTGCTTCATAAAAATCGTTCTTTTCATTCTTTTTCATTGACGGCTCCTCTTCAGGTAAATGGTATTCAATGGCTGGGAAACAACATTTTACTATATGTAAATTATTTACATATAAATTACCATATTCTTCCATAAAATGCAAGTTTTTATTCCAAATAATTCCATAACGTTGCCGAACATGGCCGTATTGTTCATGTGATGGTCATAGAGTAAGCGGGACACTATGGCGCTGCTTTTCTGCCCGGTTTTCCAGACGGATTGAAGATTGAAGAGGGTTAAATAAAATCAGCGAAAAGAAGCAGGCCTGGGAGCCGAAAACTCCTGGGCCTGCTTTTTCTCTGGCGGAGAAAGACTATTTGATTTTTCATAAACGGTTCAGCAGCTCTGCTGGGGTAAATGCCGATGTTTTGCTCTTTAAAAAATCGCGAACATTCCGAGTAATAATGTAGTCTGCACGGATTCGCTCTGCGGTCACACTCTGTAAGGCATCTTCGAAATCATCCCATTGGAGACCGGCTGCTGATGAGAGGTCAGAAGAGGTTAAGTCCGCAAATGTAAAAATAAGAGATAGTTTTTGGAGGACTTCCTCAATTTTGATGGGAGAAAGCTCCTTGCGCATTACGTAAACGAGATTGGCAAAGGTAAGTGCAGACACAAAACCTTCCGCCTGCCTGGTTTCACAAAGCTTCCAGATGGCAGATGACTCTTTTACATGGGGGGCACGGTTCTGTAAGACGTCCAGAAGCACGTTCGCGTCAATCAACAGCTTCATATTTTTGGGCCAGCCTTTCTGCTTTCGCTTGGTCTACATCGCTATCTCCTTTTAGGATACCGGTCAGAGAATCAGTAAGGTAAGACACGGCAGTATCTTTGGGGATAAAGCGCCCGACCTCTTTCCCATTTTTTGTCACAATAATTTGCTGCCCAGAAATGATGAGATTTAAATATTTACCAAAATTATTTTGCATCTCGGTTGCCGTTGCCATGGTAATTTTACTCATTGGATCATCTCCTTTTAACATATTAGCTAATTTTAGTATATGTAATTTTAGATAATGATTCCCTTCTCCGCGATAAGTGCCCGCAGCTGGGCAAGCTCCGCCTCCGCGGCTTCTGCGCGTTGGCGCTCCCGTTCGGCGCTGGTTCGCTCCCGTTCGGCACTAGCGCGCTCAGCTTCTGCGCGTTGACGCTCTCGTTCGGCATTGGCGCGCTCAGCGTCTGCTCTCTGGCGCTCCCGTTCGGTATTGACCTGCTCGGCTAAGCGGCCTTGTTCTATCCCTGCACGCACCCCACTTCCATACAAGGATGCACGGTCATGTTCGTACCGGTCTCTGGCTTCGCATTCCAGGCGGATTTTCTCATTCTCTGTCAGATTCCGAAGGGTGTACATCGTCTCTGCCATCCACTCACTCTCCTTGATCATCTCCTGCAGCTCCTCCCAGGTGTCTGCCAGGAATAGCCGCGCCCATTTGTCCAGGCCGGAATCAATCTCCGGCTTCTCTGCGTTTTCATTCTCTTTTAATTGTACTATGATGATGCCGAAATTGCTAGTGTAAATTTTGCCGTCGCGGGTATCACACAGCCTGTTTTCGGAGTAGAATTTCTTTTCTCCATTTCTGGGCGTATTGGCCAGGAGGCTGATATGGACTACCGGCTTCAGCTGCTGGTACTCCTCACCCCGCTCTAGATTATCGTAGGCGCGGCAGGCATAAAGAAGAGCTCGATCCATATAGTAATCTGTAGAAGTTACCTGCATCTCGATGTTAATGCGGGTATTGTCATTCATCAGCAGGAACAGATCCAGGATGCAGGTTTTCTCATTAATGGTCTCACCCAGAAGGATGGGATTGAGAACTTCCAGTTCCCGGATGTGGGAGGAATCCAGGTGGAGGATTGCTGCCAGGAGTTCCTTTAATACCCGTTTATTGGTTTGGAAAACGGCATGGAAAAGGTAGTCATTGGTCAGCTTGTAGGGAAGCTTTCCGCGCATCTGGGACAGCTGGTCAAGAATCTCCGACATAGGGGGAAGCTGAGAAAAATCCGGCAAGTTGGACATCTGCGAAGCATCCGACTCCTCGGAAACCGGTGAAACATCCGAAATATTCTCTACGAACGTGGATACTTTATCTGGTGTATTTACTTCATAAAAATCATTCTTTTCATTCTTTTTCATTGACGGCTCCTCCTCAGGTAAATGGTATGCGGTGGATGGGAAAAAGTATTTTGTTATATGTAAATTATTTACATATAAATTACCATATTCTTCCATAAAATGCAAGTTTTTATTCCAAATAATTCCATTGCATCGCTGAACATGGCTGTACGGTTCATGTGGTGGTCTTAGAGCAGGCGATAGGCATCGGAAGTTAACATTTTAATATTGTAGTAAAAAGCAGTGGTTTGTGTTATGCTTACAGCATGGGGATATGAAGAGCAAAAAACAGTGAATAATTTTTCAAGGAAGTTTTCCTACAGGGGGATAAAACCATGCTGATCGCAGAGAAACTAAAGCAGAGAGACCAGCTGTCAGAGGCAGAGCTGTCAATTGCTGATTACATCTTAAAGCTGGGAGTGGAGCTGGAGCATTATTCCACGAGAAATCTGGCGGAGGAGACCTACACCTCCCCGGCCACGGTGATCCGCCTTTGCAAGAAGCTGGGCTTTTCCGGGTTCGAGGAGTTTAAGCGGGAGCTGCTAAAGGAGTTTCAGTACCTAGATCACCCGGAGGAGGATGTGGATCGGAATTTCCCCTTTTCCAAGGATGATACCATGATGCGGGCGGCAAACAGCATTTCCCAGCTGTATGAGGACACCATCCGGGACACCATGGAGCTGCTTTCCTACCCAGTTCTCCAGAAGGCTGTGCGCCTGCTGAAAAAGAGCCGGAATATCTTCATTTTTTCGGCGGGGACGGCCATCAATCAGGCGGAATCCTTTCGGGAGAAGATGCTAAAGATCGGCAAGCGGGTTTCCATTTCCAATAATCTGAACTACCAGCTTTACGAGGCGGGATGCATGACGCCGGAGGATGTGGCGGTGATCATTTCTTATTCCGGGGAGACGGAGAAAATGCTGCAGGTGGCGGCAGAATGCCGGAAGCTGGGGGCGCCGTTGATTGCGGTGACTTCCCTTGGGGAAAACAGCCTTTCCCGGCTGGCGGCCTGCACGCTGACCGTATCCAGCAAGGAGAGCCTTTTTCACAATATCGGGGATTTCAGCACCCATGTTTCGGTGCAGCTGATTTTGGACATCCTGTATTCCTCGTATTTCTGGCTGGATTACGAGCGAAATTATGAGCGGAAGCTAAAAAAGACCCGCCAGCTGGAAAAGCGGCGGCGGTCATCCAATGCCATGATTATGCAGCCGGAAATTGGCGATAAAGGATAAAATGTAATTTGATGATAAAGCAAAAACGTGGTTTGACAATAAAACAAAAATGCGATTTGGAGGCAAAGTGAAATAACGATTTGTCGATAAAGCATAAAACACTGTTTAAAAATAAGACCGGCATTCGGCACCTTTTTGTAAAACACTGTAACAGAAGGTGCCGGATGCCTTTTTTTTGCGCCTTTTTGCCGATATAATGGCATCACAAGAAAGCTTTTTTGGTGAAAAAGATAAGGGGAAACAATAAGGGAAACAACAAGGGGAAAGGAGAAAATCATGAGTTTGAGCAGGGATTTTTTGTGGGGCGGCGCGACGGCCGCGAATCAGCTGGAGGGAGCCTACCTTGAGGGCGGGAAGGGCTTAAGCATCGCAGATGTGGAAATGGGAGCCCGTCACGGCGTGCCCAGGGAGATTCATGACCGAGTGATGGAGGGGTGCTATTATCCCAGCCATCAGGCCATTGATTTTTACCATCAGTATAAGGAGGATATCCGGCTTTTTGCGGAGATGGGCTTTCGGTGCTTTCGCATGTCCATCAATTGGCCGCGGATATTTCCAAGGGGAGATGAGGAGCAGCCCAATGAGGAGGGCCTTGCCTTTTATGACCAGGTGTTTGACGAGCTGAAGCGGTATGGAATTGAGCCGATTGTGACCTTGTCCCATTATGAGACGCCTCTCTGGCTGGTGCAGCAGTACGGCTCCTGGAGGAACCGGAAGCTGATTGGATTTTTCGAGCGTTACTGCCGGACGGTGTTTACCCGCTATCGGGATAAGGTGAAATACTGGATGACCTTCAACGAGATTAACGAGACCATGAACCAGGCGGAGCCTTACCATCAGGCGGGGGTACGCTACAAGGAGGGGGAGGATCCCAATCAGGTGAAGGTGCTGGTGAGCCACAATATGTTCCTGGCAAGTGCCAGGGCGGTGATTGCCGGTCATGAGATTAATCCGGAGTTTCGCATTGGCTGCATGCTGCAGTACCCCACCACCTATCCGAAAACATGCAATCCCAAGGATGTGCTGGCCCAGCGGTTTCAGATGATGCCAAATTTTTACTACACCGACGTGATGTGCCGGGGACACTATACCAACTTGTGCCGGGCACAGCTTAAGCGTTTGGGAGCGGAACTGGTGATGGAGGAAGGCGATGCAGAGCTTTTGGAGGCTGGCAAGGTGGATTACATTGCTTTCAGCTATTACTTTTCTTCCATTGCTTCCAGCGAGGACGGTGTGAACATCAAGGTGGAACGGAGCAATCCCTATCTGAAGCGGAATGACTGGGACTGGCCCATTGATCCCACAGGCCTTCGGATTGCCTTAAATGAGCTGTATGACCGGTATCAGCTGCCGCTGTTTATCGTGGAAAACGGCCTGGGCGCCATCGACCGGGTGGAGGAGGACGGAACCATCCAGGACGATTACCGCATTGCCTTCCTGGCCTCCCACATTGAAGCTATGAAGCAGGCAGTGGAGGAGGATATGGTGGAGCTGATGGGTTACACCTGCTGGGGCCCCATCGACATCATTTCCGTGGGAACCGGAGAGATGCGGAAACGGTATGGATTTATCTATGTGGATAAGGATGACGCGGGGAAGGGCAGCTTGAAGCGGATGAAGAAGAAATCCTTTGACTGGTATCGGAAGGTGATTGCCTCGAATGGAGAGGATACCTCTTATTAAGAAGAGGGGAGTTTTCGGGGAGAACGTGTTTTTGGGAAAAGCAGTTTTCGAAAGAAAAGAGATTTTCGTGAGTAAATGTTTAGAGGAGGCAGGAAAATGAATGCAAAAGAAACCGCATCGCGGATTCTTAAGGAAGTTGGGGGAGAGGAAAATGTCCAGTACCTCACCCATTGTGTGACAAGACTGCGGTTCAATCTCCATTCTATGGAAAATGTGAGTGAAAACCGGATTAAAAATATCCCTGGTGTTGTGGGGGTGGTGAATAAGGGCGGCCAGTTCCAGGTAATCATCGGCCAGGAGGTGGTCTCTGTGTACAATGCCCTTCTGGCCCTGGGGGATTTCAGCACCGGGGCGGCGTCCAAGAGCCAGGGAGGCCAGAATCAGGGAGGTCAAAATCAGGGCAGCCAAGGTCAGGGCGGTCAAGGTCAGGGCAGCCAAGGTCAGGGCGGTCAAGGTCAGGGCGGCCAGGCTGATGAGGAGAAAAAGGGGATGGTAAACCGGGTGCTTGATACTATCGCCGGTATCTTTTCTCCTATCATGTCCATTATCGCCGGTGCCGGAATGATCAAGGCGCTGCTGTCTATCCTGACGGTATTTAACCTGATCGATAAGTCGGGGAACCTGTATTATTTCCTGAATTTTATCGCTGATGCCTCATATTATTTCCTGCCCATCTATCTGGCCAATTCGGCGGCTAAGAAATTTGGCTGCAATCCATTTATGGCTATGCTGATGGGCGGAATCCTGCTTCATCCCAATCTGTCGGCGCTGTCGGGCACGGCGGATGTGGTGTCGGTGGTGGGTCTGCCAGTGCGGATCGCGACCTATTCTTCATCGGTGATTCCCATTATCATGATCGTATTTGTGCTGGCATACGTGGAGAAATTTGTGGAGAAGATTACGCCCTCCCTTATCAAATTTATCGCCAAGCCGGTGCTGACTATTCTTATCATGTCGCCCATCGCCCTGGTGGTGCTGGGGCCTCTGGGAAGCATTATCGGCGATGGGCTGGTATCGCTCCTTCTGGCAATCGAGGGTGTGGCGCCCTGGATACTGCCTACGGTAATCGGCGCATTTATGCCGTTCCTGGTAATGACCGGAATGCATTACAGCCTTCTTCCGGCCTATGTTAATTCCCTCTCAGCGCTGGGCTACGAGACCATTATCGGCCCCGGAAACCTGCCCTCCAATATCGCCCAGGGTGCGGCTGCCCTGTGTGTTGCGGTTAAGACGAAGAACAAGGAATTCCGCCAGCTGGCGGTATCCAGCGGTCTTACGGCTCTGCTGGGCATCACGGAACCAGCCCTGTTTGGCGTGAACTTACGCTTAAAGAAGCCGTTGATTGCCACCACCATCGGCGGCGGTCTGGGCGGCCTGTACGCAGGCATTACCGGTGTGCAGCGGTACGGCGGAGGCGGCGCTGGACTGGCAGCTATCGGATTGTATGTGGGTGATGGATACACCAATGTGATGAATGCGCTGATTGCGGCGGCGATTGCTTTTGCGGCGACTTTTGCGATTCAGTGGTATCTGGGATTTGAAGATGTGGATGCGGAGCCGAGTGGGGGAGATGATGGTGTCGGCGCAGGCGGCAGTGAAGGCGGCAGTGAAGGCGTGAGCAGTGGCTCTGGTGCATGCAGCAGTACAGGTGCGGGCCATGAGATTGGTGCCTGTTCAGGGGCCGGGTCTGATACCGCTAAATCTGCGGATATGATGATTGGCAGCCCAGTCGATGGCGAGATTATTCCGATCTCCCAGGTGAAGGATGACGCTTTTGCCAGCGAGGTTATGGGAAAGACGGTTGCTATTCAGCCGGAAAATGGCAGAGTGTATGCCCCGGTGGACGGTGTGATTGCCGCTGTATTTGAGACGAAGCATGCCATCGGCATGACTGCTGATAATGGCGCGGAGATTCTGATCCATGTGGGGATTGATACGGTGGAACTGAATGGGAAATATTTCACCGCCCATGCAGTTAATGGCAAACGGGTGAAGAAGGGAGAACTTCTTCTGGAATTTGATAAAGAAGCAATTGAGAAGGCGGGCTATGATCCCGTAACACCGGTAATCCTTTCCAACAGTATGCTTTTTGAAAATTTGAAAAAGGCAGATCCCGGGAAAGTGAAGGCTGGGGAGATGATTATGGATTTGCAGTAGAAAGATGGAAATATAGGAAGCGCTGGGAGAGCCGGAGTTATGGTTCTCTCAGCGCCTTTTCCTATAGGGATGGAGAAAGGAAATGTTAGCGACAGGGATTTGTACTGCCTTTTTTTCGATCTGCAGTTTTGGCATTTCCCTCGACGGAAATATTTCCCTCCGCCACAGCCAGGTCATCCCCTTTATTGTCTCCGCCTGCCTGGGGATGAGGATCAAAATTGTTGTCCTCGTAAGACGGATAGCTGTCCTCATAAGGCCGGTAATCCGCCTCTGGGATATCGCCGTCGCCATATCGATCTGTGTCTGGATTTCGGTTCATGGTATCACCTCCGCAGTTAGTATGTGTTGTTGGAAGTGGAAATATAACTGCTGCCGAGGCGGGGATATTGTGCCTGGATAGGAAAAAAGGCAGCCGCATCGGCTGCCTGAAAGGGAGGAAAGTATGAAAAAAGTCTATGTAAAAAGGATGTTTCCTTGCTGATGGTTATAGGATACCGCAGGGATGTGAATAAACTGCGATGAAATCGTGAATTGTTTGTGAAAGAAAGGTAAATTTAGGCTAAAGATTTGAGAAAATAGAAAACCCCGGAGTTGCGATCTCAGGGATTTTCGCTGTCCTGCATGGGCTTTCCCATGGTTAAGGATCTATTTTTCTGGCTATTTTTTGCCGCAGGATTCCTCGTCCCGCTTTAAATTACTGGAGCCGCACAGCGCATCCCGTGCAGCAATAGTGGACAGGGTGTCGCCCAGCTGCATGAAAATGGAGCTGATGAGGGCGATTTCTTCCGGGCTTTTTCCTTCTGCGATGCAGCAGGCCAGGGCAGATATGGAGACAGCAAATTCACAGGATTTCATGATGGATTATCACCTCGAAACAATATATGTGAATTTCAGGGCGATATGCTATAAAAAATCCCCAGAGCCGTCAAACTCTGAGGATTTGAAAATCAGTCCGTAAGGGTCAGCATCCTTAAGGGATAAGCAGACCAGGTATTTCCAATGATATAGGAAGTGGTGTTGGTTCCTGCCTGGATGGTCACATTGGCAGAAGCCAGCGGCGTGGACATGGGACTCATGCCAGTGACTGCGGTAATGAGGATCACAGGAAGCTCCCGGATGACGCTGTAGAAGTTTGCTGAGGTCAGGTAAAAGGTGTAATTTCCGGCCAGCGCCCGCTTGTAGGGGGAGACATTGGTAAACTGCAGATTGCGGAATATGGTGTCCCCGTTGTACAGACGCACATCAAAGCTGGAGCCGCTGTAGCTGGCATTGACTACCCGGTAGCAGCCGTAACCGGCGGGGAGATTGGTGCAGCCAGTGTCGGAAACCTGGATCATTTCCAGACCGCCCTCCCGGGCGTCTAAGAGAACCATGGTTACCTTCTGATTAGCAGTGAAGGGGAAGGTCTGCTGGAGAAGAAGGGTTCCCATGGCGGTGGCACTGGTGACGGAAACGGTGTGGAAACCGTCGGAAATTTCCTGATACAGGGAATTGTCGCCGAAGCCAAAGCCGGAGCCGTAGGTAATCCCGTCAATGGAAAAATTTACGGGGAAGTTATTGGTGGAGGCGTTTAAGAAACGCACCTGCCCGTAGTAAGCTGTGGGGAATGAAGGAATGTTTGGCAGGACGGGGGCCACGGGGCGGCCGCCTTCCGGCGCTACCGGGGTAGTCAGACCGTAGTCATTGTTGGGGGGATTGTTTCCCGAACCGGGGGTTGAAGGACGGTTTGGTTCGGGAGCCACTGTGGGACGGCCGCCCTCCGGCGCTACCGGCGTGGTCAGGCCGTAGTCATTGGAGGCGGCATTTTCCGGGGAATCAGCGGCGCAGGAGCGGAAGTCCGGTGAGATGGGCATGGTTATGCCGCTCTGAGCGGGGCTGTGCCAGCCGTCTGCTTCTGGCTGGAAGGCGCTGGCAGAGGAATTGTCCCTGGTATCGGATGAAGAAGCAGACGGAGTCTGATAGGAGTCGTTATTAGCCATATTGGACCTCTGTGTTTTTTTACTTTATCATATGAGGAGCAATGGGGAAGGTTCGTGGATAGGGAGAAAATCTCAGGAGCGGCTGCCGCAAGAGGAAAATTGCCGAGATGACTGCCATAAAATGGCGGATAAAAAACGGATGACAGAAATTGACAAATCAGATATAATGGATAAAAACAAAAAATCCCTTGACTGCTCAAGGGATTTACAAGCTGCTGACGGGAATCGGACCCGTGACCTCCGCACTACCAATGCGACGCTCTACCGACTGAGCCACAGCAGCATCTCAATGCTTCAGAAGTGATACTCACTTCATGAGACTTAGGTATTCTATCATAAGTTTTCGAATTGTGCAAGACAATTTTGAATTTTTTTTGTG
>JAGHER010000148.1 GCA_017889125.1 Lachnospiraceae bacterium | reverse complement strand
GTCAGCTGTTTGGAATCAGCCCATTCGCTGTAACGCCTGCAGTACTGGCGATAGCTCATTGGCTTCTTCCCGTCTATGACACCTATGGCATTGTATTTCTGCCACAGGTGCTTCAGGGTTTCCCCTTTGCGGGCCAGAGCTTTATAGACAGCTTCCTTGTTAAAATCACGATAGAGGAGAGAATCTGCCGATACACCGGGCTTTTTATAAAGCATGCTTTCGATGTATTCATTCGTGATATCTGCTGGTAAAGGGTACGAGAGCTCCGGATTCTCTCTAAAACGCTTCAGGAACTCATTGACAGTTGTTTTGCTGCAGTTGCCACAGCTTTCGGCGATCTCGCGGCTGTTGAGATGGTTCACAAAGTGAAGTCTCAATGCTCTTTTGTAGTCCATAATCGAACCTCCAGTTATGACATTTTTCCTTGAAGAGGAGATGCTTATATTATAACTGGGAAGTTTTTGCCGTTTAATGTGTCCTTGGCTGGCCGCCATTTAAGTCACAGGGTGGCCGCCGAATATGACACAAGTGGCCGTTTAGGCTGGCAATCCGCAGAAAAAACAAAAGAGATAAAAATTGTAGATCCATGGTAAGATACACCGAACAGTTTCGTTCCTTATGACAAAGCGGTAGTTGAATATCAGTTTAAGACTGGATTAGGTACTTACACAGACAGTGTCCTTGCTTACAAAAATTAAAATGAAAGGGGGATATGTTATGAGAAAAATAATTGGTATGATTGCTTTATTTTCTTTAGTGCTTAATTTTAGTTTTACGTCATACGCAACAGAGCGCCTGATATCTTCCAATGGAGCTGAATATCAGGAGATCCTTTCCATGAAAGATGATGTCTTATATCATATTAACTATGGAGGGGCACGTACAGAACTCAACCGAGATGTGGAAGCGGATGAAATAGAAATGGAGCGTGCATATAAAGTTTATGCCAATTCCGAGCTATTAAAAGCAAAAAATATTAAGCAAGCACTGGAATCCAGTCATTATATTTGGCAGATTCCCGTGTATACAGATGACTTTACGATATTGGTTGATATAACTAAAGTGACATCCATTCCTGATGATATTCCAGAAGACGCAAAAGAAATGCTTAAAGATGACTTAAATAAATGGACTGTAGGAGCTGTCTATGTATATAAAGCAGAAACGATTGACTATGGCAATACAGTTATGACATCTCTTGTCGAGGCAGGATACAGTAGTGACGAATATTTATATGAAATTGTTTCTGGGATCCCAGGAATCAGTTATCCTGTAGCTATCGTATTTGATGCTGATGAAAATCCAGAATTCGTAATTCCTGTGGAAAAAGCTGCGACGCATGCATTTAACGGAGCATGGCCAACAGCAGCAGTAAACAGGGAAAAGGCTGCCATACCTTCAGATGCGCAGTACAGTAGCAATGACGATATAAATGGATTCCCTGTTTACTATTTCGATGATGTAGCAAGAGCATCAAATTCCTACAATCAGTCAGGAATAGGTGGAGTAGGCCTTCCTTATTCCAAAAATGCTTTTGAAAAAGAAGTCCTGGCAGCACTAATATTTGGAGCAAGCGGAATTTTATTAGTTTCGAGCATTCATAAAAAGCTATAGAATTAAAAAGTTTGTCAGGAAGGAGGTAATTCCGATGGGGAAGCTAATAAAATAGAAGAGATGCAAAATATAACATAAAGCGAAGAGGGAAAACATGAAAAAGAAATTTGTATTGGGATTCCTCCAAAAGAAAGTTCCATTATGGCTATTGTTATTGGCAGGTATTGTTATCATTATTGAAGCTGTTCAAATAGTGTCAGAGTTCAGAGTTCGTTCTGAATATCGGAGGTATTAAATAAAAATATATGTGCATAATCTTAAAAGTAGTAGCGAAGTGGCAGATTGGGATAAATTGTTGACATGTCCACATGAGTTTGAAGATTCAATCAACATTATGGAGTAGAGAATATGCAGATATGTTCGGGGGATTTTGGGCGTTTGGGGAATTATTATATAAGAATTATAAATTTTTATAGTTAGAGAGGGATTATGAACGAACTGATAGATATAGAATTTTACAGCCATATTAAAGAAATTTTAGCCTCCGCCCGCAGCAAAGTGTATCATATAGCCAATTTTGCTATGGTCAAGGCATACTGGGAGATTGGGAAAAGTATTGTTGAAAAACAAGGTGGCGAGCAGAGGGCAGAATATGGCACGCAGTTGATAAAAGCTCTGTCAAAACAAATGCTGCTGATTTTGGAAAAGGATTTACAGTTTCAAATCTTGGCTATATGAGGCAGTTTTATTTGACATTTCCAAATTACCACGCACTGCGTGGTGAATTGACCTGGACGCATTATCGCCTGCTTATGAAAGTAGAAAATGAAAAAGCCCGTCAGTTTTATCTGGAGGAATGTGTAAAGGCAGATTGGAGCACAAGACAGCTGGAACGTCAGATCAACAGCTTTTTCTACGAGCGTCTGCTGTCCAGTCAGGACAAGAAAGGTGTAGCGGCGGAAATCCAAAAACTGGAATCGGGCAAAAAACCGGAAGATATTATCCGTGACCCGTATGTACTGGAATTTTTGGGACTGGAGCAGAACTCCAGTTTTTATGAAAGTGAATTGGAGCAAGCTCTGATTGACCATTTACAAAAATTCCTTTTGGAACTGGGAAGAGGATTTTCTTTTGTTGCACGGCAAAAACGCTTTACATTTGATGGAGAGCATTTTTTCATTGATTTAGTATTTTACAACTACATTTTGAAATGTTTTGTCTTGATTGACTTAAAAACCGGCAAACTGACCCATCAGGATCTGGGACAGATGCAGATGTATGTGAATTACTATACCAGAGAAATGATGAATGAAGGGGATAATCTTCCTATCGGAATCGTTTTATGCGCGGATAAAAGTGAATCTGTGGTGCGCTATACATTACCAGAGGATAATCGTCAAATTTTTACTTCAAAATATAAACTTTATCTGCCTTCGGAGGAAGAACTGCGTCAGGAACTGCAGCGTGAATACGATGTATTGGATGATAATATACGGGCGGAAAATGACAACTGGAAAAGATAAGTATGCTTTTCTGAAGGATACTATAATTCATATAAATGGGAAAGATTTGCATTGCCAGGATTCATATAATTCGCATATATATGTAAAAAGCAGAACGCAAAAACAGTCTCGCATAATTCGCTTTTAAATGGGAAAAAGTCCACCAAACCCGGGTTAATATGATTCACATATAAATGTCACTGAACAAATATTGTGTTGAGTGACATTTAATTCCGAAACATTTTTTCGGAGGATATCGGGCAGAAGAATTCTGGATTTGATTGCGGAGTGGACAGAACAGAATGTATAAGTTCCTTCTCGGACGTAAGGTGGATCATGAGTTATCCACCTTACCGAGAGGGGCTTATTTTTGTTTCAGACCTCTTTCTGGCGACTTAGGATTGTTATTCCGAGATTTCCGTCCGGGCGCAGGGGGTGAAGCAGCTCCGGCGCCTTTGCCTGTTCCAACGCTTCCAGCAGCGCCGACTTGTTCTCCTTCAGATCGGACAGCCAGCCCTTCCCCGCTCTGGCAGGCGTCAGAAGCAACGGCTGACTGGAAGTTTTACAACGCTATCTTTTCGTGCGGAATTTTTGCGAGGAAGTCTGCCTCCTCGAGATTGTGGTAGTATTCATACATTGCCGTTTTGAGCTGTTCCAGTGAAATAATATCCCGCTCTCTCGGAGTATATTTCCCAAAAGGCGTAACAAGATCAATACGCTCGGTATTCGCACAGTTTGGATTGATCAGTGCATACGCCCTGCTTTCGCCCAGATTGAACCAGACTTCACAGATGAACTGGTTTCCAATTCCGTAAAACTGGAAAAATCCATCGTGAGAATTGAAAATTAGAAAATCTTCTTTTCCATCCGCAACAAGAGAAATGTAGTAATCCGATTCCTGAAAACTGATTTTCTCGTTTTTTATACCACTTGCTGTTTTGACATCCGGCACGCGCAGCACTCCCGTTTTTGGCCATTCCCCATTTGCAATAGAAAACGCCACGTCAACAAAGCTTTTCACGCTGTCCTCTGCACCGTTTAGAATCCGTTTGTGCGCTTTGGTAATGGGTGAAGCGGTAGTTGGACTGCCGGGAATACTGAGGATAGGCATTCCATCATCCTCAACCCAGACAAAACCCTTTTCTGCCAGCCCGGAGCGCAGCAGAGTCTCCCCAATATACGTTCCAAATACGACTGCCACATTCCACAGGGTTTTTGCACCATCATCTCCATCGTACCGATCAAGGTTATCATGATAGGCTCCAAGGATCATATCAACACTTTCTACACTTTCTCTCGTATAGTCAAGTGTGATCCCACTTTGTCCGGCATATTTCACTGCGTCCTCCGCAATACTGGCGGCAATATCACTATATTTTTTCATATATACCTCCAAATAAACAGGATCGACCTTTTGCTTTATTCTGCGCCCTGGTACTCCCGCATGCGCTGTTCCATGTCCTTTGCCTGCTGATATAAAGCCGCCATTTCTTCCTCGGAGATCCATTTTTCTAGGATGGCGTATGCTTCAGCATTTGTTTGTTTGACAAAGGCTTTATCCGGCATAATTTCTGTAAAATCCGGCAGCACAAATTCAACATAAGTGCTCCCACTCTCATAGTTGATGTGCACAATGGCGGTTTTCTCGCCTTTAATATTCATTTTCAATTCTGCCGGAGCGGGTGTCCCATTTTTCATCTCGATTAAATCCTGCGTGATTTGCTCCAAACCGTATCGGTATGTAGCAACTGCACCATCCGGGAAGGTAAGCTGCAAATACTCTGTATCATCACGGACAGTCAATTCCGCCGTTATGCTGTTTTCCTCAAAGATCCCGCCGTATGTTTCCCATTGATCTGTCAGCGAGGGCTGTGGTCCCCCGCACCCGGAAATACAGACCAGGAAGAGAAGGACGCTGGCGGCAAGGATGATGGTTTTTAGGTTCATGGCGGACAGCTCCTTTCTACTGGTTATGGAACGATAGAACTTCAGAAACCTCTGCTTCACAATTACCCATCCCGCAAGGCATAGCACCAGCTAGCCGTCGGACAATCCGGCCATCCAGAAATACCGCTGCTTTTGCTGCCGGTATCTACTTCCCAACGATAGCCGGTTCCGTCCAAAGCCGGATAATAAATGACATATACGGTCTTTTTCTGGTTGAGTCGCTTGTCCCGCCTGGTAGAAGTGTTTTCCACCGAAACAGGAAGCACCTGGTAAGGGGAAAATGAGTTGGACATATTATCTGAGCCTGCGGTAAATCGTCTTAGCCCAGCTCCAGATCCCAGGGTACAGAACAGGGGCCTTGCGGGTCCATCCTCAGCTGATCGCACAGGATCTCTCTTTCGCTGATCTCCTTCGGCCAGTCGCCGCCCTGTTCCATTTTCCACTCCTTATATCCCTTCAGATAGCTGGCATATAATTCTGCCCATGAGTGATATAGGCGCTGCATTTGCTTTCCGACCTGAACCGATTTTGCAATCATTTCTTCACGGCTAATGTAGTCGCCTACAAAGCCCATGCCCAAAATCTGGCAGGCACGGCATAAATTCCAGGCACCCGCTGCAAGCACATCCTCCGTGCAGGCGCTTTCCCCATCATAGGAAGCGGTCAGCCAGCGTACCATCTCTAACAGGGTGTCTCTGTTATTTACCTCCCAGTCTCTCCGGAGCATAAGGCGCATAGAAGCGCCTTCCTGTCTGTTTTTTGATACAGAACCGGCAAAATAATGCCAGTCCCCCTCTGCATATTCTGACCACATAGCATATGTTCCCACGATCCAACGTTCGGTGTCTGTTTGGGGAAGCGTTACGCTTGTTTCTTCTTTTTTCTTAAATAGGCCAAATAATCCCATAGAAAATTCCTCCATTCATTTTGCTGATCTCATTATACATTTTTAGGCCATTTTTATCAATTTAATAATTCAGCATGGCAAATGTGGGCTGGCAAATCTCAAAAATGCCGGCTATGTTTTTCCGGGTGAATGCGGTATAATGAAGTCAGTGAAAATAAGCATGTTCTGGTCAGCGCATATGTTTTAAAAAAGTCTTCGCAGAAACCTTGCAGGGACTTCTCTTGTCAGCCATACGCCATTAGCGGAAAGATAGAAGGGATAGCCATCCTGCGCCATCCGCCCTGCATCGACCTGATAGACAACGGGCTTTCCGTGCCGTTTTCCCACATTGATGGCGGTATCCATATCCTTAGAGAGATGAACATAAAGCCGGCTTTTGGAAATCAGGCCATTTTTTTCGATGGAGGCTGTATACTTTTCTCCGGTTCCGTGCCAGAGGATCTCCGGCGGCGCGGTCTGTGCCAGCCCTACGTCCACAGGGATAGAGTGGCCCTGGTTGGCTCGGATTAAGGTACGGTCTTCATTGTAAGCGTATCGCTGTTTGCTGTCAGTGCGGACAATTTCATCCAGCAGTTCTCTGGAGAATGCAGGGGCCTTTGTTCGTTGTATTCCTTGGATCAGCGCATCCACGTCGGCCCACCCGTGGGCATCCAGCGCAATGCCGATGACCTCCGGCTTATGGCGCAGGATCAGGCTGATATAACGGCTGATGGCGGTAAGTTCCATAACATTTTCTTTCCCTTTCATTCATTTATGAGGTTATTTTACTTGGTAATCGAGAGAAGATCAAGCGTATGTGCGACCGACGCTGAGGTGATATTAAAGGTTTTATAATAATGCATTGGGGGAGGAGCATGAGGGGTAAACGATTCGGGATTAAAATATTAATATGTCTTTTATTCGCATTTTCTTTTATGTGTGGAATTGCTTATATGGCCTATATGGGAATTTTGATTCCTAACAAATTACTATATATTCGAAAAGGCGATATCATTGGCTGTGATGTGTCTCGGTATCAGGGAGAGATACAATGGGGGCAGTTATCCGATCAGGGAATATCATTTGCATTTATTAAGGCTACGGAAGGAAGTACTTATGTAGATCCAAATTTTAAAACGAATTGGGAACAGGCTGCACAGACAGAATTGTATATGGGTGCGTATCATTTTTTCAGCTTTGAGAGTCCGGGAATGAGTCAGGCAGAACATTTTTCCCGTATAGTAGAAAAAATGGATGGGATGCTTCCGCCTGTCATAGATGTTGAGTTTTATGGTTCCTACCAGGAAGAAAATATAGATCCGGAGGTTATCCGGGCGGAATTAAACCAATTCATATCCATAATCAGGGAACAATATGGGGTATCTCCGATCATCTACACAACGCAAGAAGCATATAAGTCCCTCATTGATGGATATTATGAAGATTGTCCGCTGTGGATTCGCAGCATCCTGACAGCCCCAGAAATCAATAGGGAGTGGACTTTTTGGCAATATACAAATCGGGAGAGGCTTGAAGGTTATAACGGTAATGAACCATATATTGATATGAATGTGTTTTGCGGCGATGAGCAGATGATGAAAAATATGCTGGTAAATAGCGAATATAAGAGATAAAGGGGATGAAAGTTTAGTGGGAAGAATCCGTCAGGCCGTTGAAAACAATACAAGGGTAAATATGCGAGATTAGTATGGAAAAATCAAATTTTCATTAATCAAAATAATAGAGGAAAAACACGATGAATTTAAACATTGCTGTAATGGAAATCAGGCTTTATGCACCATGGGTTCATTCACTGAAGGAAAAGCGAATGGTGGTAAAAAGCCTGCTTGGAAAGATAAGAAGCCGGTATGCGGTTTCGGCGGCGGAAACCGCTGAACAGGATATCCATCAGACCGTTGTGATTGGAGTGGCCTCCATAGCAGCGCATGCTGCCCAGGCGGACAGCATGATGGAGGATATTCTGGCTTTTGTGGAGGAGAATACGGAGGCAGAGATTGTCTCCGTGGAGAGGGAAATGCGGTAGTAAAATATGGTAAGGTCATTTACCAGATCCGAATAATCTGCTCATATAAAAGAATATGCTGTCCGGTTACATTGCGGTTGTCATGGTAATGGCCAAAGAACCATTTCTTAAATCGAAGCTGCTCCTCCACCTTCTGGAGATAGTCCGTCAGGTGGTCTGGCTGGTACAGATATCTTCCAAGAGAATCCTGAATCCTTGTGGGCGCGCAGTGGGTGATGACATAGTCCACCCTGCCGCCGCAGGCTTCGATATTCCGCAGGCCTTCTGCGCACTGGTCTTCGGAGGGGAGTTCTTCCTTCCACCAGCTGATGTGATTGATCCGATAAGGGATGGATTCCTTATCCAGCTGTTTCTTTTTGACCTTGAAATCGGGATCATCTAACTCCAGGATGCCGCCCTGGATATCGTGGCTCTGGGCTCCGCCGAAGGTAAAAATCCTGCAGCCATCAATGGTATAGACCTGTCCGCGCATCAGATGGATGACGGAGGGCATGACATATTGGACTTTTCCGCCGTGCCATTCACTTACCGGGCATGCGGCCAGCAGGTCATAGTTTTCATGATTTCCGTCTACCCAGAGCGTGGTGAAGGGCTTTTGCTCCAGCCATTTTCGCCACCATAGTTGTTCTCTATCCGTAGACCAGTAGCCGAAATCGCCGCAGATAATCACATAGTCATCTTTTGTCATTTCTTTTTGTTCCGGGAAAATCTCTGTGCCAAAACGCCGGTAATCTCCGTGGCAGTCGCCGGTGATATAAATGGACATGGCCGCCTCCTTAGTTCGTGTTCGGTATGCTTGCATTCTGCATGGATGATTTGGTGTTGCTGTTTTTCATTATACACCATATCCCATTTTTGCGCTCAATGAATAGTTTATTATTTGCTTATGGCATAGAAATTTTTTTAGAAAGCGGATATAATTGAATTGCTTGCTTTAAATGCTTTATAGACTTTATCTTGATTGCGGTGATAATATGTTTTTTCAATTTGGTTCATTCAAAGTTGATATTGATGTGGAAGCGGAATTCTATTCCCCGGTTTTGCAGATGGAGATTATGGCGAATGTTCCATGGGTGTTAAACAAGAAAAATGAATATCCCATGAGGGAAAGTGTTGACTTATGATGAGGAGGAGAAAAGCTGATGGATGGAAGTGAGCAAAAGGACATGCCGGATTTCAAAGCGCTTTTAGATACAGAAGAATATGCATTTTTAAAGACCAATCCACGTCTTGGCAGAAGAATCCTTCTCCTGGGCGTTGGGGGAAGCTATGCTTACGGTACAGCTAATGAAAACAGCGATATTGACTTTCGAGGGATTACCCTGAATCTGCCGTCTGATCTGATCGGCCTGACGGAATTTGAGCAATACGAGGATGCAGGTACGGATACGGTAATTTATTCCTTTAATAAGATGGTCAGGCTGCTTCTGGAGTGTAATCCAAACACCTGCGAGATTCTTGGTCTTGGGGAGGAGGAGTACCTGATTTTAAGTCCCTTGGGGAGGGAACTTTTGGAGAATAAGGGCATTTTCTTGTCTAAGCGGGCCGCAAAGTCTTTTGGGGGCTATGCCAGTGCCCAGCTCAGACGCCTGCAGAATGCTATTGCCAGGGATTCTGTGCCCCAGCGAGAGCGGGAAGAGCATATTCTCCGTTCAGTGTGCAATGCGCTGGAGGATTTTCAGAGGAGGTATGCTTCTTTTGATAAAGGCAGCATTCGTCTTTATCTCGATCAGGCGGAGAATCCAGAAATGGAGACGGAGATTTTTGTTGATGCCTGTTACCGTCATCTTCCTCTGCGGGATTACGAAAACATGTGGGCAGTGATGCACAATGTGGTTCGGGATTATGACAAGATTGGCAAGCGAAACAAAAAGAAGGATGACAATCATCTGAACAAGCATGCCATGCACCTGATCCGTCTGTTTATGATGGCTATTGATATTCTGGAACGGGGGGAGATCTGTACCAGGCGGACGGCAGAGCAGGAGCTTCTTCTGCGGATTCGCAAGGGCGGTTTTCAGAAGGAGGATAAGACTTTTTCTGCGGAGTTTTATGATATTTTAGCCGATTATGAGGGCCGTCTGGAAAAGTCGGCGAAGGAGAGCATCCTGCCGGATAATCCAGATATGGAGAAGGTGGAGGCCTTTGTGGAATACGTAAATCGCAGGGCACTGGAGGAGTAAAAATGCAGAGAAGAATTGAGCAGGAAATCGAAGAAAAGCTAAGGGATATCGAAGAGAAAGAGCATGTCCGGATTCTCTATGCTGCAGAATCAGGCAGCCGGGCTTGGGGACTGGCTTCCCCGGACAGCGATTATGATGTGCGTTTTATCTATGTGCGGCCTGTAGCGGATTATCTGCGTCTGGACAATCTGCGGGACGTGATTGAATGGCAGCTGGATGAGGTATTAGACATCAATGGCTGGGATTTAAAGAAGGCCATGATTCAGTTTCAGAAAGGAAATGCTACCCTTTTTGAGTGGGCAAATTCGCCAATGGTTTATCGCACCAGTAAGGCGTGGGAGGATATCGATAAAGTGGCCAGAGGATATTTTTCTGTGAAGGCGGCTGTGCATCATTATTATGGGACGGCTAAGAGCACCTGCATGCAGTATCTTCAGGAGGAACAAGTACAGTATAAGAAGTATTTTTATGCCCTGCGGCCGTTGCTGACGGTCAGATATATTGTGCGGAAAGGAAGCCCTGCGCCGATGCTTTTTGAAGAGCTGATGAAGGAGGAACTGCCCGATGAACTGCAGGCGGCAGTCCATCGGGTTCTTGCGGTGAAGTTGGCGTCTGATGAAAAGGAAAAGCATCCCCAGGACCCGGAAATTCAGAAATTTATTCAGGAGGAACTGGAGCGGCAGAAGCATCTGGCGGAAAAGCTGCCGGATGACCGTTGCAGGGACTGGGGAAGATTAAACAAGGTATTTCTTGAACAGCTGCTGTAAATCTGGGTGATTACTTCCCAAACGCCTTCACAAACAACTCATCCTGCTCCGGAAAATGGGTAACGTATCCCACAGGGATCTTATTCTCTGTTGCCTGGATGATCTCTCTCGCCCCCTCCGGGCCAAAGGCACCGCACAGCTCGATGCAGCCAACGCCGTCAGCACATAATCGCCTGGCGGCGTCCCGGGCCTGGGTGATGTCGGCTACGCCGATGATTTCTACATCCTTGCCCGGAATGGCGGCATGGTCAGTTTGGGGGTCATAATTGCCCATAATGAGAAATGCGTATTTCATAAGCGGCCTCCTTATTTGCGTTTTTAGATAATTTCTGGTGGAAGTGCATGGACTTGCAGGGGAAAATGTTAAAATGCCTTACAGCATTTCTGCAATTGCAGGAAAGCTGATCAGCAAATCATCGTAAATATTTACTTTTATCGTGGAATCAAAGGAATACTGGATACTCAGCAGATTCTTTTCAAAGTAATTAACGGTCACTGTTTTCCTGCGGGGATCCACAATCCAGTATTCACGGACTCCGGCGTTTTTGTAGTAATAAAGCTTGCGGATATAATCGTCAGCAGGATTTCCCGGGGAGACGATCTCGATGATAAAGTCTGGAGCTCCGTTGCACCGCTTTCCGTCCAGCTTATCTTTATCGCACACAATCAGGATATCCGGCTGGACGATGGTTAGCGGGGAATCGAAAAGCTTTACATCAAAGGGAGCATGAAATACCCGGCATGGCGCCTTTTTGCTTTTCATGTAGGTGTTCAGTATAGTGGACAGCTCCATGGAAATGGTTTGATGCTCCTGGGATGGACTGGACATATCGTAAACAACGCCGTCAAAAACCTCCGCCCGTCTGTCCTCCGGGAGGGATTCATATTGTTCCAGGGTAATGCATTTGTTTTTTGGCTGCAATGCCTGCATGAAAACACTTCCTTTCCTGAGCTTAATTCTGCATCAAAAGGAGTAAAATACTTTTTACCCCAACAGCGTGTCTTGGGTAAATTATACGATTAAGCTGTTCTGGGGTCAATCATAAAATGGAATGTTGTTCCATCAAAAAATAGAAAGCTGCCTCATCCATAGCCTTTACCGGCAATAGATGGGGCAGCTTTTATCTTAGCCAATTTCCGTAATATAATTTTCCTTCCGGGGAACGGCAGCGGGAGCGTCTCCATCGGGATAGCCTAAAGCGATGGTGGCAACGCCCATCAAGTCATCGGGGAGTCCCCATTTTCTCAACAGTTCTTTTCCTTCCTCAGAATCAAACATCTGCCTTCCACGGTGAATCCAGCAGCTTCCCAGGCCGACGGCATAGGCGGCGTTCATCAGATTGCCTGCCACAAGGCTGGCGTCCTCTACCGGCGCGTGGCCTTCACGGGGAACCAGCACCAGAAGGATGGTGGGGGCACCGTAGTAGGGATGTGCCATCTGGGGCATATCCAATACGGCGGCGTTCATCTTGTCCAGCTGGGCTACGGTATCGGGATCCTGAACGGCCACGATATAGGGCGCCTGCACACCGGCGGCGGTAGGGGCGTAGGTTCCTGCTTTTAATACTGCGCGAAGGTCTTCCTTGGAAACCTGCTCGGCCTTGAACCGGCGGATGCTTCTTCGATTTTCCAGAGCTTCAAGTACCTGATTATTCATTGACTTATCCTCTCCTTACGTTTGTTGTTGGTTTTATTGTAGCGATTAACACTACAATAAGATTATACACCGGGGTAATTGTAGTGTCAACAGCTACAATTGACAGGGAGGAGGGAAAAGAGTAAAATGGTAGCTGTTGGCTGTTCGCAGAAAAGCAGAGTAAAGCGCAAAAAGAAAGAGCGCAGGGCAGAAAAGATGCAAAGTGGAAAAGTCCAGAGAGGAAAAAGCCCTAGGCCAGAAAAGTCCAGAGTGAAAAATCACAGGGTAAAAGACCAGTGAGGAGAAAGTCCAGGGCAGTAAATAGGCAGCGGAGCAAAAAGAGGCCTGCACATCAGAAGAGTAGAAAGTCGAAAAAGAGCCGGGAAAAGGAACGCAAATGAGTATAAGGACAGCCAGATAAAGAAACGGGGGAATGATAAAGGTGAGATTGAGCACACAGTATACTGTAACAGTGCAGATGCTTTTGCTGATTACCATTTTTAAAGACAAAAAGATGAACAGCGAGATGCTTTCGGAGAGCACCGGGGCGAATCCGGTTATGATTCGCCAGCTTTATGGGAAGCTTAAGCGTGCGGATATCCTTTCAGTCAGCCCGGGGAAGGGTGTTCCGGCATTAAAGCGGCCGCCGGAGGAGATTTCCCTTTGGGATATATATATGGCCGTGGAGGGATATAATCCGGGGGATTTGTTTCAGTTTCACCCGAAGATTTCCCAGGGGTGCCAGATCGGCCGTTTTTTCAAGGAAATCCTGGAGGTGCATCTGGATGAGGCGGTTATAGCTATGAAGGAGAAGCTGGAGAAGGTGTCTCTGGGGCAGCTTTTGGAGGAGTGGGAGGAAATTCGATAGGGGTTTGCCAGGCGAACTCATATGCGAGTGGAATTCGTTTGTAAGAAGAAGCAGTCTGCAATGGCGGAAGAATGTAAGGAGAACGAACATGTTTCTTGTTGACAAGTATATCAATTATGTAAATCAGGAAGTGAAGAAGGAGCCGGAAAAGGGCTGGAACTGGATGGTGCGGGGCTTTCAGGCCAACAAGCTGAAGACCCGCCTTCTGCCCAATTCCGGCATTTCTAAGGGATACCAGAAGCTGGAGAGCATGATGATGAGCCTGGTGGCGGATTCTCTGGGCCATGAGGGAAGCTATGTGTGGGGCAATATCTTTGCGCCGGAGGAGATTTTCCAGTGCTTTGACCGGCGGACATTGTCCATCGAGTGCCTGTCCTGCTATTTTTCCGGGTATCATCTGGAGGATTATTTTATTGACTGTGCTCAGAATGCGGGGCTGGCGCCTACGCTGTGCTCCTATCACAAGACCTTTGTGGGAGCGGTGGAAAGCGGTGCCCTGAAGGCGCCGTCTTATGCAGTGACCACCTCCTTAAGCTGCGACGGGAATCTGAATACCTTTCGGTATCTGGAGAAGAAGATTGGGGCGCCATTTACCTTTTTGGATGTGCCTTATGACTGTGATCCGGAATCGGTGGATTATTTGGCAAAGCAGCTGCGGGAGATGACCGGGCAGTTAGAGAAGGTATTTGGCCGTCCCTTTGACGAGGAGCGGCTGCGGAGGATCATTGCCATTGAGAATGAAACCCGGCGGGAACTTCTGCGGTTTTACGAGCTGGAAAAGGAGCATGAATACCCAGGAGAGATCATCAGTCAGCTGTACCTGATGATGGGAACCCACCTTTTGATGGGGACGGAGGAATTCCGGGATCTGGTGAAGTTTATGGTGGAGGATATCCAGACCTATCCGCGGTTTACCGGGAAGCGGATTCTGTGGGTGCACCTGCTGCCCTTTTACCAGGAGACTCTGCGGGCTTACTTTAATGGAAGCAGGAAATACCAGGTGATTGCCAGCGATATTGTGCTGGATTATGCGGAGGAATTAGATGAGTCCGACCCCTTCCGGGCGCTGGCGGTAAAGACTATCCGGAATATTTACAATGGGAGCTACGCCGGGAAGGCGGAGGCTCTGGGGGCATTTGCCCAGGCCATGGAAGCGGATGCGGTGATCCATTTCTGTCATTGGGGCTGCAAGCAGGCTTCCGGCGGCAGTATCCTGCTGAAGGAGAAGATGAAGGAGCTGGGAATTCCCATGCTGATTCTGGATGGGGATGGGATTGACCGGCGAAACAGCCATGACGGACAGATCAAGACCCGGCTGGAGGCGTTTCTGGAGATTTTGGATGAAGAAGATGGCAATGCCGTGGGAGCTGCGGTTTCTGCGAAAAAGGAGGAAGCATGATCGGATATATTTGCAAATACGCACCAGTGGAGATTTTTGAGGCCATGGGTGTGGAAATGCACCGCATCGAGCCGGAGGTGTCGAATTTTAATCAGGCGGACATGCGGATGCATCCCAATGTGTGCAGCTTCGCCAAGGGCGTGCTGGAGGAGGTGCTGGCGGGAGATTATGAGGGCGTGATCCTCACCACCTGCTGCGACAGCATCCGGCGGCTTTACGATGTGCTGAAGGCCCAGCTTCCCGACCGGTTTATCTATATGCTGGACACGCCCAGGATTACCAAGGATGCGGGAATCTGTCTTTACGAGAGCCGCATCCGAAAGATGATTGGGGAATACGAGGAGTTTTCTGGAAGACACCTTGATGAGGAAAAATTCTTTGCCCTGTTAAAGGCGCGGAAGGCGGAGCAGGAAAAACGGGAAAATGCACAGGGGAAGGAGGGCAGCGGCCTTTCTGTGGGCATCGCCGGGGCCAGGGCCAATCAGAACATCCGCAGGATTCTGGAAGAACGGGGTGTGAAGGTGGCTTTTGACCTTACCTGCACCGGTCTTGACCGGAAGCTTCTGGTGGAGGAGGATCAGGTGATTACCGGCTATGTGCGGGGGCTCTTAAGCCAGTTTCCCTGCATGCGCATGGAGGAGGCCGCCGGGCGGGATCAGCTGATTGCAGAATACGCGGACAGTGCGGACGGGATCATTTACCACACGGTGCAGTTCTGCGATAATTATGCCTATGAATACGCCTGGCTTAAAGGGATGTTGAAGCGGCCCATGCTTTTGCTGGAGACGGATTATACCAGGCAGAGCTACGGCCAGATCCTTACCCGGATTGAGGCTTTTTTAGAGTCTCTGGGAAAGGGAAGAAAAAAAGGAAAAATTTCCACAGGAGGGAAAGAAACCATGTACGTGATGGGAATTGACAGCGGTTCTACGTCCACCAATGCGGTGATTATGGATACGAACCGGGAGATCAAGGCCTTTGCCGTGGTGCGCACCGGAGCAAAATCTGGGCAGAGTGCGGAAAAGGTACTGGAGATGGTTCTTGAACAGGCGAAGCTAAAGCGGGAGGATCTGGCGCGGATTGTGTCTACTGGCTACGGCCGGGTGAGTATTCCCTTTGCCGATGAAAATGTGACGGAAATCAGCTGCCATGGAAAGGGCGCTCATTATTTTAATCCCAGGGTGCGCACCATCCTGGATATCGGCGGCCAGGACAGCAAGGCCATCCATTTGAATGAAAAGGGCGAGGTGACAGATTTTGTGATGAATGACAAGTGCGCCGCCGGAACAGGGCGTTTCCTGGAAATGATCGCCCGTTCTCTGGAGATTGGTATTGATGAGCTGGGCCCGGCAGCCTTAAAGTCCACGGAGGAGATTGAGATAACCAGCATGTGCTCTGTTTTTGCGGAGTCGGAGGTGATTTCGCTGATCGCCCAGAATAAGGAAAAGACGGACATTGCCAACGGTGTCTGCCGCTCCATTGCCAATAAATCCTATTCCCTGATGAAGCGGGTGGGCCTGGAGCCGGAATACATGATGACCGGCGGCGTGGCCAAGAATCCCGGCGTGGTGCGGGCGGTGGAGGAGAAGATCGGCGGCCGCCTTTACATCTGCCCGGAGCCGGAGATTGTGGGCGCAGCTGGGGCGGCTATTTATGCGCTGGAGGGAATGGAGTAGGTAGGAGGTGTTTGTTTGGGAAAAGGATGGCTGGATTTTCGAAGCGGAGCAGAACGGGAGCGGGATTACCATGAATTTTCGGAGCGGGTATTTTCCGGCGGAATCCTTCACCGGAGACAGGTGCGGGAAAGACTTCAGGAAATCCTGAGGAAGAAAGATATTACCTATGAATTGATGTATTATGTGGCCCTTAAGGATCTGCTGGTGCGAAGGCCCAGTTTGTCTTTCGAGGAGGGCTTAAGCCAGGTTTGCAGTGAAATTCATGTGATGAGGTTAAACAGTACTGTAAAGGATGCCATTCGAAAGGTGCTGGAGGAAGATTTCGCAGGGAAATTTAACAGCGGGCAGAATGATCATGACGAGAAGACGCAGTAAACCTACATGCGCCCGGCGGGCAGGCGTTCCGCCGTCCCATAAAAGTTTGGCGGGCGCATGAGGCATCCCTGAATACATGCCGCCTATTCGGCGGCAGGACATTCAGTGTAAGAGAAGGAGAGGGCGGATGGCGTGACGTTGAGGGAGGCATACAGGATTTTGGGGCTTTCGCCGGGAGCAGACCGGGCGGAGCTGAAAAAACGATACCGGCAGCTGATGGTTAGGCTTCATCCAGACGTGCAGACTGCGGTGGAGGAAGATTACCGGTACTCGGTTTCGGAGATTAATGGGGCTTATGCGCGGCTGAAACGGGAACTGGAGTCTGACGGTGGGGTGGATGGGGCTGGAAAAAAAGAGCAGAAACGGCGCGAACGCACTGCACCCAGAAGTCAGGCTCCGGGCCGCCGTGCAGAGAAAGAACAGCCACACTGTGCAGAGTGGGAACAGCGACGCAGGGCTGCGTGGGGACAGCAGAGTAAGGCAGAGCATGGACAGAGAGAAAGCACTGCGGCAGGGCAGCAGCGCCAGCGGAAAAAGCACTGGAATGGCCCGGTGAATATCCACGCATACCGGGAACGGGAAATTTTCTGTCACGCAGAGGACGGTGAAGGGAACAGTCTGGGGCTTTTCTCCGTTGCCCGCGGGAAATATCTGTGGAGTATGGAGGAAGAATTTCCCCTGTTTCTTTACAGTGTGTACCAGTGCGGGAAAGAGATTCTGGAAGAACTGGATGAGCGTGATGCGTACCGGAATGAGCAGCAAGATAAGCGCCGGGATGCGCAGCAGATGCGGGCGCAGGCGTTCGACCGGCCTGAGGATTTTTCCCGACCAGAGGATTTTTCAAGACCCGCAGATGAGTTCTCCCGACGGCAGAAAATCCAGGCAGAGCTTACCTACCTCCTGGCTCAGCAGTTTATCCACGGAGAGACCATGCTTGCGGCGCTTGCCAGGGAGGAATGCGGGGAAGGGGAGAAAAATAAGGAGAAGGCGGCAGAACCGGCCGAGGAAAAGGGGGAGCGAATCTTTTTCCTTTCGGCTATGCTGGAGAGGACTTCACAGGGGAAACGCGAGATAAGGGGGAAGGCGGGAAAGCGGGTGTCTCAGCCGCCAGAACCGCGGGAAGGCGAAGCTCTGTATCCTTCCAGGCTTAGCAGCCATCGGCTGTTTCTGAAGGATAAATCCGGGCGGGAGCTGGGATATCTTTCTTTCCCGGATGACCGGCTGTATTATATTGTGATTCCCCTTTTTGAGCAGAGGCGGGTGCAGGTTAAGGTGCGGGCAGCTTCCTGCGGAAGACTGCAGCTGTGGCTGAAGCTTCCTGCCTTCTGTGAAGGAGGACCGCCGGAGAATTTGAACCAGCAGATCGAGATGCTGCTGAAAGGGTATCGGTAACGGCAGACCTTATCCATAGTGGACGGGTCTGCCTTTACTATTTTTTACGAAAAGGAAAGAAACTTTTCCCCCACAGCCTCCATCTGCTCCACCGAAGGCTCCCAGGAAAAGAATATCCTGACCAGATGGTTCCCATAGCACAGCAGCCAGGTATTCCTGGCGCCGGAGTCCTGGTCCGTTAGGCGATAGGCCTCTGTGGCCATCCATGGCTTCCCATCAGCTGGTTCCCACAAGCTCTTGTGCCCTTCGGGAACATGCCGGTTTGCCGTCACATTCTGCCTGTGAAGCAGGGAATTCCTGCACAGTTCATAGAGAAAGGGAAGCTTTGCCGAGGTTACGGTATATTCAATTTCCTGCTCATCTGCCTGCCCACTACCCGCAGCAGTGTGAGAAGAGGGGTACTGGCGGAAGGTAAGCTGCTTTAGCAGGAAAGATTCATTGACCGTTTCTTCCTGTGTATAGTCCATGGGCGAAATGTCCTCCAGATCCTCCATGGTAAAGGGCGG
>JAGHER010000147.1 GCA_017889125.1 Lachnospiraceae bacterium | reverse complement strand
GAGAATTTCGAGGGAAAAAGCTGGCTTCGCTGTTGGTACATAATCTGACTGCTGAATTATTGCGGCAGGGGAAAATTCCATTTTACAGCGCTTCTGTGACCAATATTGCATCACAGGCAGTGGCAATTCGGAGCGGCTACATGCCATTGTGGACGGATACATTTGGTGTCAGGGATATTTGGGAATCTGGGAAGTAAACTTGTGGGGTGGCAAATCCGGAGGCAATATGCAGCAAGGATATGAGTAAAGAGAAGGCAATGGAGAAGGAAATGGAGAAGAAAACCGGGAAGGAAACAGAGAAATGAACAGAGAAATAAATAGGGAAATGAGCAGAAAAATGAATAATGAAATCAATGAAGTGATCAATGGGGATATCCATTACGTGGCAGCTCTCCCCCTTTCCTGGGAAAAACTGGAAGGGAAGACGGTGCTGATTTCCGGAGCCAGCGGCATGATTGGCTCCTTCCTGGTTTCGGTGCTTATGGCGCGGCCGGAGAATATCCGGGTTATCGGAATCGGCCGGGACATGGAGAAAGCCAGGAAGCGTTTTGCCCGGTACTGGGAGCGGCCGGATTTCCTTTTCCTGTCCCACGATATGAATCAGCCCTTGTCTCTGGATGAGCGGGCGGATTTTATCATCCACGCTGCCAGCAATACCCATCCAGCGGCTTACTCGGCTGATCCCATCGGCACCATGACCACCAATCTGCTGGGCACCTTAAATCTGCTGGAATTTGCGGCAGCCTGGGGAAACTGCCGGTTCCTTTTTGCCTCCAGTGTGGAGGTTTACGGGGAGAACCGGGGGGATCAGAAGTATTTTGATGAGGCGTACTGCGGATACATTGACTGCAATACGGCTCGGGCCGGTTATCCGGAAAGCAAGCGGGCGGGAGAGGCGCTCTGCCAGTCCTACATCCGCCAGAAAGGCGTGGATGCGGTGATTGCCCGCCTGTCCAGGACTTATGGCCCTACCATGCTGCTGTCCGATACCAAGGCGGTTTCCCAGTTTTTAAAGAAGGGGGCAGCCGGGGAAGACATTGTGCTGAAAAGCGCCGGAAACCAGCTGTATTCCTACAGCTATGTGGCTGATGCGGTAAGCGGGCTGCTGACGGTATTGTTAAAGGGTGAGTGCGGCCAGGCTTACAATATCGCGGATACAAACTCGGACATCACCCTGAAGGAGCTTTCGGCAATGATTGCGGAAAAATCCGGAACAAAGGTGGTCTTCGAGCTGCCTGATGCCAGGGAGGCCGCCGGGTATTCCACGGCCACCACGGCGCTGATGGACGGTGGGAAGCTTAAGGGACTTGGATGGCAGGCCCATTGGGATATGGAGCAGGGCGTAGAGCGGACTCTTAAGTGCCTGCAGGTTAGGATGAAGGAGGAAGCCGGGGCTTAAGCGGCAGGAGATAAAGGTCAAATGGAGCCTTCTTAACCATAAAGGTTAAAGCGGTGAATATGGAGGAAATATGCAGATTCTTTACGGAACCACCAATAAAGCGAAGCTGCAGGCTATGCGCAATTCGATAGAAGGCCTTGATATTGACATTATTGGTTTAGAGGATATCCAATGTGAGCTTCCAAGGATTAATGAATGTGGGAAAACACCGTTGGAAAATGCGGAAATCAAGGCAAAAGCATACTATGAAGCATTGAAAATGCCGGTATTTTCCTGTGACAGCGGCCTTTATTTTAACGAAGTGAAGGACGAGGAGCAGCCGGGAATTTATGTAAGGCGGGTAAATGGCAGAGAGCTGTCCGATGATGAGATGATTGCATATTATTCGGCATTAGCCAGGCGGTACGGCGGGAGAATAACTGGCCAATACCGAAATGCGATTTATTTTGTGCTGGATGAAAGGCACTGCTATTGGAGCATGGATAAATCCATTGCGACAGAACCCTTTATCCTGTCTGCGGTTCCGCACCAGAAAAGGGTAGAAGGATTTCCGCTGGACTCCTTATCGATTGAGATTGCAAGCGGCCAGTATTATTACGATCTTAAGGTAACTGAGCTTAGTTCCTCGGTTGATGCGGGGATAAAGGCTTTCTTTAAAGGCGCATTATTTGAAGGTGCATTACGGGAAAAATAAATGGTGCTATTTTGCAGCTGGATTAAATTCGTTTATTTGGCCAGTTTGTGTGAAAGGATAAGCAGACCGTAGAAACATCATGTGATGAAACAGTCTTATTTTAAGATGAATTTTAGCTTACGATTTTGTAAGGCAGAAAAAGAGAGGGCAGTTTTTGAAGCTGTCCTCTAAAAAATTTGGGAAGATTATTGTGCGCTTATATTTTCTGTAATAGACATTTTACGAAGTCTTTTAACTGGTCTATATACTGCAATTATAATTGAAAAAACCATAATTGCAATGATAATTCCCAATTCGTTCAAAGGAATCTTCCATGTATCCCCCCAATTATAGGTTATCATCATCCCAAATAATAGCTTATGAAAAGCTACCCCTAGAATGCTTCCTATCACGGTTCCCATAATCGTATAAGTCGCTGCTTCAGCTATTATCATTTTGGTAAGCTGTTTTGTACTTACCCCAATAGCCCGAAATGCTCCGTACTGCTTTGTTCTTGCTGCAACACTCAATGCAATACTATTTATAATGTTAAATATAGTAATCAAAGCAACTATCACTAGAAATCCATAAAGGAATAGGCACATACAATAATAAATTCCTCTTGTACTTTCATTTCCCATTCGCTCATCGGAAAATGTGAAATCATTTCCTATCATTTGATGGAGGGCATTAACATCTGTATCTGTCGCATTTTTGTCTAGCTGTATATCAATTATTGTGTACTTATTTTGCCCTGTTATTTTTTGAAATGTATTTTCAGAACAAATTAGAATACCATTACTCGTTGTATTAAACGGACAATCAGATAATATTCCGGCAATTTTAATTTCTATGGGTTTTTCCCCAATCCTACAATTTACGGTATCTCCTACTTCAATATTATTTTCTGGACTATATACAATCATCCCAGTATTAACCTCATTCTGCACAACTTTAATAGAACCTTGCAATAGATAATTTTTCGCCCAATCAAATTGTTTTTGTTCGTATGAAATTATATCCAATGTAACACGATCATCATTTACTGTTGTCGATACATCATAAGAAAACATTCGACCATAAGCGGCGTTGACTATCGGATTTTTTTCTAATTTTTCAAGTATTGAATTATCAATAGAACAAGTATTTTGAGGACTTATAATTGATATGTCGGCAGTCCAAGGGCGTAATGGTGTTATAGTATGGTTTGCAAAAGCTATTGCAACCGCAAACGATAAAAAAAGAACGATACTTATCGAAAAAGAAAGTACCATTAGAACAAAATTTTTCTTGCTTGATATAGCATGATAAATACCAAGTGATATTTCTACTTTAAATATTTTTGTGTTTGCAGCTTTTCGGACAGGACGCAGATTAAGGGCATTTCCTGAAGCAGCCGTCAGCGGTGAAACCTTTGCAGCTTTTTTGGCAGGAGAATGTGCCGCAAGCAAAACTGTCAACAAACCTATTACAATTCCGGCCACAATACTGGGCAGACTAAAACTAAAAGTAGGAATAGCTCCAAAATATTCTGGACTAAGGACACGTAAAACAGCACATAAAACCCATACGACAACAATTCCCATTGCGACACCAACTGGGATAGCAAAACGACACCAATTAAGAGCTTCTTTGCTTACCAATTTCATTACCTGTTTTGGTGTTGCACCAATACAGCGTATCAACCCGAAAAATTCAATGCGTTGCATTACATTACTATTTAGGCTGCTGGCTATCATGATTATACCTGCGAACATAACTAATAGAAATAAGATGATCGCCGACATATAAACCTGAACCATAAAAGAATTAGTGCTTTGGCCCAATAAACCAAGCAATTTTGTATTTTCAGAAACTTGTCCATCAGAAAGATGACATTCTTCTTTTAAATTATTGATTGTATTTTGTATATTCTTTAAATCTGAAAATTGAACACACAATATGCTGTTATAATCTGCGAGTTTATCACTCTTTTCAGTGGGATACATTTTTCGAAAAGCAGAAGTAGTCATGAAAAAGCCATAGGAATCTTCACTCATTGTTTTTGAATTGTCATTACAAAAACCGGAAATTTCATAGTGAAATTCTGTACCGCCTGGCGTATTTATTGCCACCGTATCGCCAATTTGCAGCCCTAAATATTCTTTTGCATTAAGTGTAATCATAACCTGCAGATTATTCTGGGGGAAATTACCTTCCTCAATAATATCTACCATTAGTTTTGTCATGTATTCTTCATCACAACCAACGATTACTGCATTCCATCCTTCAAAAGTATATCCTTCATTACCTCTGAAATTCAAAACGCCATAACGGGCAGCAGCTTGTATATCTGGACGCTTTGAAATTAGTGTTGCTTCCTCATCAGTAATATCTTTAATGCCAATATGAAAATTACCCCCGTCTATTTGAGCTTGCATTATTTGGCTACGAATAAACATATCAGCCATTCCAAAAATTGCTGTTACCAAAAATACGGCTAAAATAATGCAAAAAATAGACATTCTATTCTGCTTCCGATGTACTCTCGCAGAGATAGGGACAAGTTCAAGATAATGTTTCATTTGCTACCCCTCCTAAATCTGTAAGAACACCATCACTTACTTGAAAAACTCTATCTACGGAAGCTGTTAAATTCTTATTATGTGTAATAATTAAAATTGTCTGCTGATAATGCCGAGAAGCTGTTGTCAACATATCCATAACGTCCTGGCTATTTTTACTGTCAAGGTTTCCTGTCGGTTCGTCTGCCAAAATTAGTTTTGGCTGTGTTATCAACGCCCTTCCAATCGCTACTCGTTGTTGCTGTCCTCCGGATAATTGACTCGGTAAATGCTCGCGGCGTTCGGTCAGTCCAAGCATATTAAGAATTTCATTTACCTTTTTCGGGTCTGGCTTTCGGTAGTCCAGTAACAGAGGAAACACGATATTCTGTTCTATATTCAACTCAGGTACAAGCTGAAAAGACTGGAAGATAAAACCAATATTTCGTCGTCTGAAAATTGTCCGTTTTTCCTCTTTCATGGAAAACAGATTTTGTCCGTCAATAAAAATGGAACCAGAAGTAGGTGTATCTAAGGCACCGATACAGTTAAGCAAGGTGCTTTTACCGGAACCGGATTCACCTACAACAGCAGCAAATTCTCCCTTTTCAAGGGAGAAGGACACATTTTTCAAGGCTTTAACTTCTGCTTCGCCTTTTCCATAAGTTTTACACAAATTTTCAACTTTTAAAATCTCCATAAAATAATAACCTCCTTTTTCCAAAGGATAGCAGAGGCAACTTACAATCCGGTGAATTTAATCTTACGATTTCGTAAGGAAAGAAATTAAAAAGGTAGTTCCCTCATGTAAAACACTTTGAACAGAAATTAGCCCGCCTTGTCCTTCTATAATAGATTTTGCAAGAGGTAATCCCAATCCAATTCCCGGAGTATTGAGGGAATATTTACTGCGATAAAAACGTTTGAAAATATGGTGTATATCTTCCGATGCGATACCACTTCCATTGTCGGAAACTAAAATCCTTAACATAGTTGGCGTGCGTTCCCAAGTAATTCTTATTATTCCACCTGCTTCTGTATGGTCTAACGCATTTTTTACAAGATTTCCAATCGCTTCACTCGTCCAGTCCATATCACAAATTACGATTTGATTAGAAGTACCATTGACAATAAGTTGCTTTTTCTCCTGTGTAGCCCTTGTTGTAAGTTCGCTGATAGCGTTTTTAATCAACTCCTGTACGGAACAGACCTGCTTATCAAAAAGAATATTCCCAGTGTCTAAGCGTGTGATTTTAAGCATAGACAAAATAAGCTGTTCCATTCGTTTTAAAGCAGTTCCGATTTTTTGTGAAAACTCTTTTACTGTATCAGCATTATTTGGATCGGCTTCTATGATTTCCTGATACAACATCAAAGCTGCCAATGGTGTTTTTAACTGATGCGAGATATCTGAAATTGTACTTTTCAAAAACTCTTTTGCTTTATGTTCTGTTTCATTTTTTGCTTGAAGCATAGTTGCAAGCCGCTCAACAGAAGCAAATAAATGAAAAATTTCCCCGTCGCTATTTTGCGGTAAATGGTAGGAATAATCATTGTTAATGTAGTTATCTATGATTTCTGCTGCCTGCTGATATAGTTTATTTCTAATTCGCAGGAAAGAAATAATTCCAATTACTAAAATTATTATCATGCAAGCGTAGCTTCCAAAAAACATAAATCTAAACTGATTTTGAAATTGAGAAAAATGAGGAAGCATATTTCCTGTTGTATATGAAGTAATTCCCAAATAATTTGATAATTCTATTCCTTTGGCACTTGGATCTGTGGAAAAAATCGCATTGGCAATTATTTCTTTTGATATTCCCTGTTCCAGTAAAGCAGATACAACAGCTCTATCATGCTCCAAATACATAGACTTTGAAGCGGTTATTTGAGCTTGACAAAACCATGCACCCACACCCAAAGTCAGAACAATGTACAGTACGATAAACAGTGCAAACAATTTGACTTGCCTATCACGGAATATACTCATACTTCCACCTCTTTCCATTGATAGCCAAATCCGCGAACAGTGATTAAGTGCTGTGGGTGTGAAGCGTCGGTTTCGACTTTTTCACGGAGCCGACGGATATAAACGGACAAGGTATTATCGTCAACAAAATTTCCTGTCCCGTCCCACAAATCATTTAGGATAATATCTCTTGAAAGAACACGGTTTGCATTGCGTACTAATAGACAAAGCAGGCGGTATTCTGCATTTGTTAATTCTAATATTCTGCCATTCAATAATACACGGCTTGCCAACAGGTCAATATAAATATCGCCACATTCCAGAGTGTTTGCTTTATCTTGTGAAGATACTCCTGCACGACGCAGCAAGGCACGAATACGGGAGCATAGTTCTCCTAATTTAAAAGGTTTCGTAACGTAATCGTCTCCACCGCAATCCAAACCCCGAATTACATTGACTTCTTCATCAGACGCAGTAAGGAAGATAATTGGGATTTGTGTATTTTGCTTTCTAACTTTTTCGCAGACATCAAAACCCGTTCCATCTGGAAGCGTAACGTCAAGAATGAGTAAATCGTACTTATTTATTTCCTTTAAATAATTTTTTGCTTCTTCAACAGTGCGGGCAATATCAATGTGAAATCCGTTTTTATTTAAAGCGTATTGTAAGCCGTCTATTAAGCCAATATCATCTTCCAGAAGTAATAGGTTATTCATGCTTAAACTCCTTTCTCCTTGCGTCTGCGGGCTTTTCCGCTTCTTTGGGTATCAGCCACATATAGCCAATTTTTGAAACGCTGGGTATGCGGTTTCCTTCACATAGTTTTTGTACTCGCCTTTCTGAAATTCCCCATTTTTTCGCAGCTTCGGGGCATGACATATATTCCATACTTAAACAGTCCTTTCGCATAATCTATCAATCTATATTATATACGGAGAGCCGAACAAAAACAATAAACGGCCTGTGAATGTTGAGAAGCATATAAGTGTATATCATGAAGTGTGTAGATATATCCAATAGAAAAGAGGAACAGTAAAATGTAACTGGGTGAATGAATATGGCAAAAAGACCAGTACCAAAATATAACTTCAAGGCTTTGGGGGCAGCGATAAAGATAGCGCGAACAGACAGAAAAGAGAGCCGTAAGAAAGTATGCGACGAAATGTTTACTTCAAGAGGAATATTGTCAAAAGATATATGATAATAATAAAATTGCCTTCTTTTCGTTAATCATACCGTACATGGATCGTGATTTAATAAAAAACACAGAAGAATACAAAGAGCAGATCGGATTTGCTGACCGCCAGCGTCTTCTCAAATCTCCGGCAAGTGACGGAATAACTGCCCAACCTATCCGGCGTAATCGAGAAACGTCGGATAGGAAGGGAAAAAGTAATTCTGCAAAACAATGCGGTATAGTGCCTTATTGTACTGGCAGAGTCTGCTGCGCTTCGCCTTCTAACTGTGCAGCTGGAGCCTGCTGCATGTCGGCCCCCTGCTGTACAGCTGGAGTCTGCTGTGTTCCGCCATCCTGCTGCACCATTCCATCCGCCTGTCCCTGAGAGGGGAGAAGGGCTGAATCGGAAGGAACTGCCGAATCAGAAGGAACCGCTGGATCAGAGGAGATTACCGGATCAGAGGAAACCACCGGGTCAGAGGGAAGGGCCGAACCGGAAGGCAGGCTTCCATCCATACTGGTGTAAGTGCCTGTGCCGTCATTCTGGCTGGTGCCGTCAGTCTGGCCGGTGCTGCCGCTCTGGCCGGTGCTGTCGCTCTGGCCTGTACCATCAGCCTGTCCTGCGCCATTCTGTCCCTGGCTCTCCGAGTAGGAGGGCATTCCGGGCCCGTACTCATAAGTGCCATCCCCAGCTGCTTGGCCGGAGCTGGACTCTGCGGGAACCTGACCGGGAAGCATGCCGGAGGACTGACCAGGAAGCACACCGGAGCCATCTCCAGGAAGCATCCCAGAACCGTCCCCAGGAAGCGCCCCTGAGCTATTCCCAGAGGGCATCCCGGAACCATCTCCGGGAAGCAGCCCGCCATCTGCGGCTGGCGCCGTCTCATATGGATTGGTCACTGCCTGGGCAGGTGCCGGGGCGGGGGCCTGGGTGGCGGCCGGGGCCTTGGGAGCAGCTGTCTGGCTGCTCTTGCGGGTGGAAGTGATGGGCACGTAGGAGGTGCTGTCGCTTCCATACAGAGATTCCTTCAGGTGCTGCTGGTTCTTTGCCAGATCCGGCACCAGCACCTGCATGCTCCGCACCACCGCATTCCGGTAGGTGCCGTCAGCGGGAATCCGGTCGGTTTTAAAGGTCATGGGCTGCATGGTGAGAACACCGGCTGCATAGCCGATCAGCTTGGTATTGGAAAGATCTGTGGTCAGCAGCGGAAGTGCTTCTCCCATCAGCTCATTCATGGTGCCCAGATCTGTGGTTTTCAGCTTTTCAAAGAGGGCGGACAAAAGCTTTCTCTGCCGATTGGTGCGGCCGAAGTCGCTGTCTATCTCCCGGATTCTGGCGTACTGGAGAGCCTGGGCGCCGGTCAGGTGCTGCATGCCGCCCCGCAGGGCAAAACGGTCAGACATCAGGGCTGTGCCGCTTATCAGGGTGGGCTGCTTTTTATAAAGCTCCCAGTTGATGCAGGCAGCTTCCGCCGGGGCCACTTCGATGTCCACGCCGCCGATGATGTCTACACATTCTGCAAAGCCGTTGAAGTCGATGGCAATATTTCCGTCAATGTGAATGCCGAAATTCAGCTCGATGGTCTCATCCAGAAGCTCGGCGCCGCCTAAGGTATAGGCGGTATTGATGCGGCTGCTGCGGTAGCCGGGGATTTCCACGTAGAGATCCCGCATGAAGGAAGTGACGGTGATTTCCTTTTTCTCCTGGTTGATGGTAGCCAGGATCATGGAGTCTGAGCGGGTACCGGAGACATTTTCCTGGGTGTCCTGCCCGATTAACAGGATATTGATGACATCCTTGTCCTTCAGCAGCTGATTGGCCAGCTGCAGCGTAATGTCATCGGGGCTTAAGGTTTCCAGGCTGGGGTCATCCGGCAGCGAGGCATCGGTTTCCTCCACAAAGTCCTCCAGCGCCACTGTTTCGTAGTCCGGACGGTTGATTTTATTCAGCATATGGTTTACGTAGCCCCAGGCGCAGCCCAGAATCAGGAGCAGGAGCAGGCCCAGCACAGCCAGAATTTTCTGCCATAGAGGGCGTTTTTTCTTTTTTCGTGAATGTCCCTTGTGCTGGGATATCTGAGTGGGGGTATCTTTTGTTTCTGAAGGTACGGCCATGATAAAATCCTTTCTGATAATAATGCCCGCGCCGTGCAGGCGCAGGCAGTCTGCAATAATTAATTACACCACGGGGAGGGGGAGATGTCAAGGCAAAATGCCTATTTTTGTCGAATTGACGGGGGCTGGCTGTCTGCCAAATGATCCCGAGTTATGGATATTGTGGGAATCTTTTGCCTATAGTATGATACAAGAGTTAAAGAATCATGGAGAGAAAGGCGGAGATGAAAATCAAAGAAACGGATAAGGGATTTACGCTGACGGAGCTTGTGGTGGTCCTGGCAATTCTGGCTCTGTTAGCAGGGATTGCCCTTCCCTCCTGCATGCATTACCTGGAAGCAGCCCGCCGGCAGGCACAGCTTGTGGAGGGCAGACGCCTTTCCATGGCAATCCGCCTCTTGGTTCTGGAAGACAGCGAGTGGGGAGATGGATCAGACAGCACGATTCCCTTTGAATCGATATATTGGAAAAAGCTTAAGGATGAGGACAATCCCCTTCATGGATACTGTCCCTCTGGCTGGGATCCAGATGGAATGGTGACGGAAATTCTTGTGGATTCATCAGGAACGCTCTATGAGATCACCTATGAGGCCTCTGATGGAAGCCGGGAAACCTGGTCCTTTTCCTGGGAGGAAGGGCGCTTTGCGGTGGAGGTAACGGTCCATGAGCCATGAGAAAATTTTCAACAGAAACCGACAAACAGCGGCGGCAGGGAGAAAATCACCTGTACCAGAGATGGTATTTCCCATTCCAGGATGAGGTATATTTAGTAGGTGAAAAGAAAGGAAATCCGAAAAATCATGCAGGAACCACACAGATTCTGTCGATTTGCGCGGCAAAATCCGCTTTTCAAATTGCTGGAAAAGCTTTATATTGATCAACAGATAAAGGAGGAGCGATTATGAGTGTGGAGGAAAGACTTGAGCTTTTGCATCAGGAGAATGAGCGGTTGAAAAGAGAAAATGATGCGATGAAAAAGATTATTATCCAGATGCGGGTAACGATGAACCGGATGATCAGAAGATACATAACGGTCTCCGGCAGACAGGAGTGAGCAATGTGCCCGTCGGCGCTGCTGCAAAAGCAACTGGACCGGATTTCCGGCTGCTTTTCGCAGCAGCCTTAAAGTCATTTGGAATTCTCGTTTTTTCGGACCAGGTCCCATATGGTCTGGTGCATCCAGGCTACGGTTTCATTTAGTTTCTTGTTTTCATCTTCCAGTTCGTTGATTTTCGCACTTAATATGGCAATGGTTTCCCTCTGGTTGGCTTTTCTGTGAGGCTCGGTGATCCGGGCTACCACCGAGGGGCAGTTCTTTAAGATTTCCCTGGAAAGAAGCTGATCCCGTTCTTCGCAATTCAGATCCATAAAAAGCTGATAAGGCATGTTAAGCAGCTTCATTTTCTCACAGCACCGGGGACAGCTTGCATTCTGCGGCAGCTGATAATAAGCATAGTAGCCGCATTTTGCGCAGTAATAGACGGAAAGCTCCCGCATGAAAAAATCTCCTTCCTGTGGCGCAACTTTTTATAATATAACGTAAATGGGGAGAAAATGTGACAGCGTACAGCACAGGTTCTTCGCGGTATCTTATCCGGCCTATGAATGATGGGGCAGGCATGGCGGCCGAATGCAGGATGTATCGTGCTGGATGCATCGCGCAGGATTGTATCATGCTGGATGCATCGTGACGGATATATCGTGCTGAAAATATCGCGCAAAAAAGCCCGCAGGAGATGAGTCCTGCAGGCTTTTCTGGTTTTTTGAACGGATGAAGAGAGGGATGGGGACGGGAGTTTACTCCTGTACCGCGCCGTTTACGTCCACAACCCAGATTTTGTCATTGGCGTCTTTTACGTCCTTGAAGCCCTTGCCTAACTCCGGCTTCAGAGAGGACTGGGAGGAAGCGGATGCCTTCTGGATGGAGCCGGAGGCATTGACCAGATAGGTGGTACCCTCAAAAGCGACAGGGGCAGCCTTAAGATCCTTCTCCGCGTCCTGACGGAGACCGTTTACATAGATGGAGTTGTCGCGGATGCCGTGGTATCCCTGGCCCTTATTGGCGCCGTCAGTGTGGAAATACCATACCTGCTTCTCGTCAAGATCCTCATTATAAATGGTCTGCTTGCCGGTGCGCATCACGCCGTCATCGCCAAAGTAGGCGTTGGCAGTAGCGCCGTCCTCTAAGGTGATTACCTGCATGCCGGTCTGCATCTCGCCCTTTTCGTTGAAGGCGTAGCGCTTGGACTCTACAGTAAATACCTGGATGCCGGTCTGAGCGGCCAGGGGAGCCCCGTTGCGGAAGTAGAAGCGGAAGGTCTCTCCTTCAGCGCTTACATTCATTGCGCCCTCAATCTCACGCCAGCCGGAAGCACGCTTTCCGTCAGCTTCGTAATACTGATAGCCGTGGATAGTGCCTTCCTTATGGGCGGGAGCGGCCTCGGACTCGCTGGCGGTGTTCTCCTCCTGGGGAAGCTTAAACCAGCCGGTCTGCATCTTTCCGTCTACGAAGGTGTAGTAGCTGCCGTCGATCTTCTTGTCCACCTGATTCTCGATCATGCGGCCGTTGCTGTCAAAGAAGTACCAGAAGGAGGTGTGATCGGGATCATCGGTATCCTCCTCAAGGCACACCCAGCCGCTCTTTCTCACGCCGTCATCCTCTGCGCCCAGGTAATAGGTGCTGCCGTCGATCTCCTGTTTTCCGGTGAGCATGTGCCCGTCGGAATTGAAGTAATACCAGTTGTTCTCGATCTTGGCCCACTTGGACTTTACGGCCCGTCCGTCACGGCCGAAGTAGTACCATAAATACTCCGGTGCGTCCAGACTGTCCATATTTTCTTCATTGTAAACGGACAGCCAGTAGTTTTCTACGCGCTTTCCGTTTTCATCTACATAGTACTCATCATCAATCATGATTTCCGTGGCAACCTCGCCGGTTTCATCTAAATAGTACATTACGCCATCGCGTTTCTTCCAGGAGTCAGTAACGTAATCGCCGTCGCTGTCCAGATAGCGCCAGCCGTCAGCCTCCTCAACCCATCCGGTAGCCGCCGCCCAAATAACAGAAGCGCGGTCTGCGGTAAAGAGGGAAGGGGTTGCTGCAGACATGGCAGCAGCAGTGGATAATACAGCAAGCATTGCAATTTTCTTTTTCATAATACGTGTCTCTCCTTTTTTCTTGACTGGGCCGCAGCCCAAAAACCTTGGTTGCTGTCACGAGTGTGATTATACCCTGGTGCAACAGGGATTTCTAGTGAAGCTTACTTCCAGAAATGCCATCCGGCGGAAGGGGTGGAAGGGTGCGGCGGCTCTGGATAAATCCTTCCTTTTTCCCCGGGAAGGCGGGGGATAAGCGCGCAGTGGGAAGGGGTGTGGGGTGCGGCTGGATGGAACTCGGCTGCTGCAGCCTGGAAAACCTGACTGTGACGGTCTGGAAACCTTTTCGAACATTAAGGAAAGGCCGGGGGAAAGTAAGAAAATCTTAGGTATGATTTTTCGTATAAATATGGTACACTGTACGGAGAGAGTTTTTTGAGTTACTGTTCTTGGCTGGCATTTTCACTTGCTGAAAATGCCAGACCAGTACATGAAAAGCAGCCAAAGAATCCAGCCCATCGCCGCAGGCGATTTGGAATGGGCTGGATTCTGTTACAGTTCGCGCTCAGCGTGAACTGTAACTTTTTTGGGATTTTTATACAGGGGAAGGAGAGTCTCATGGGGATTAAGATCGCGAATTATATTGCTGCCCGTCTGGTTGCGGAAGGGATTTCACAGGTATTTACCGTCACCGGCGGCGGCGCCATGCATTTAAATGACGCACTGGGCCATCAGGAGGGCCTGAACTGCACCTACAATCACCACGAGCAGGCATGCGCCATTGCGGCGGAGAGCTACGCCAGGATTCACAATCGGATTGCCGCAGTCTGCGTGACCACCGGCCCTGGGGGAACCAATGCCATCACCGGCGTGGCGGGAGGGTGGCTGGATTCCATCCCTATGCTGGTTCTGTCGGGGCAGGTGCGTTATGACACCACAGCCCGCTGGTCCGGCGTAGGCATCCGGGCCATGGGCGATCAGGAATTTGATATCTGCCAGGCAGTGAACTGCATGACGAAGTACTGCGAGATGGTTATTGACCCGCGCCGCATCCGTTTCTGTCTGGAGAAGGCCCTTTTCCTTTCCCAGACTGGGAGGCCTGGCCCCTGCTGGCTGGACATCCCCTTAAATGTGCAGGCTGCCGTTGTGGATGCCGGAGAGCTTTACGGCTTCGACCGGGAGGACTATCTGGCAGGCGGCACCGGCTGGGGTGCGGCAGAGGGAAAGGAAGACTGTCCGGTGATTCCGGAGGATTATGCCGGAAAGGGCGAGATGCGGCCGAAGGTTCCCGAGACGGTGAGCCGGGAAAGGGCGCTGGAGATCATTGAAAAGATCCGTAAGTCCAGGCGGCCGGTCTTTAATGTAGGAAACGGCGTGCGCATTGCCGGAGCGCATGACCTCTTTTTGGAGGCGGCCAGGCGCCTGGGAATCCCGGTGATTACCGGGTGGAACAGTCAGGATGCCGTGTGGGACGATCATCCCCTTTATACCGGCCGCGCCGGGAATATGGGTGATCGTCCGGGAAATTTCGCGGTGCAGAACAGCGATCTGGTCTTTTCTGTGGGCAGCCGTTTAAGCATCCGCCAGGTGGGATTTAATTACGAAACCTGGGCGCGGGCGGCTTACGTGATTGTTAATGATGTGGACGCAGAGGAATTAAAGAAGCCCTCGGTTCACGCCGATATGCGCATCCATGCGGATGCCCGGGAGCTTCTTTCTGTGCTGGTGCAGGTGCTTAAGGAGGAGCAGGAGGCGGGGCGCCTGCCTATGCCTCTTTTTGACGGCGGCGAGGGTCTGCCCGGCATGAGCTGGCTTGCTACCTGCCGGATGTGGAAGGAGAAATATCCGGTGATTCTGCCCCGGCACATGGCCTGCGGCGATGATGAGCCTGCCAATGTTTATGCGCTGGTAAAGGAATTAAGCAGCCGCCTGCCGGAGAATCGGATCACCGTGGTGGGGAACGGCTCGGCCTGTGTGGCTGGCGGCCACGGCTATATCATCAAGAAGGGGCAGCGGTTTATCACCAACTCAGCCATGGCATCTATGGGGTATGATCTTCCGGCGGCCATCGGCGCGGCTATGGCGCAGCCTGGTGAGGACATTATCCTGCTGACCGGCGACGGCAGTATCCAGATGAATCTGCAGGAGCTGCAGACCATCATCCATCACCGTATGCCCATTAAGATCTTTCTCATTAATAACGGCGGTTATCATTCCATTCGCCAGAGCCAGAAGAATTTCTTCGGGGAGCCTCTGGTGGGCGTGGGCGTGGACAGCGGCTTCCACGGCCCGGACTTAAGCTTCCCCTCTATGGAGAAGCTGGCCTGGGCCTACGGCTATCCTTATGTAAAGGCTGTGCACAACAGCCAGCTGGGCGAGGCGGTGGAGAAGGCTTTGGCCACGGAGGGCCCGGTAATCTGCGAGATTTTCGTGAGCCTGACCCAGGTCTTTGAACCAAAGTCCTCCGCCAGGAAGATGCCGGACGGTACCCTCACCTCCCCGCCTCTTGAGGATCTGGCGCCTTTCCTGCCGGATGAGGAGATGGATGCCAATATGATTATTCCGCGGATTCGGGAATGAGAATGGGTTCAGCCGGAACTGGTGAACCTGCGGAAGGCTGTGACGCGGGCAAGGCCGGAGCTGGTGAATCAGCGGAAGGGAAAATCGGCAATTTAAGGAGACAATAAGGAATGAAGATAGTAGTAACAGGAGCCACCAGCTTTCTGGGGGCGGCATCGGTACGGGAGCTTCTGGCCAGGGGCCATCAGGTGTATGCGGTGGTTCGGCCTGGCTCCGCAAACCGCAGGGCTCTTCCGGAAAGCCAGGAGGGGCTTACGGTGCTGGAGCTGGAGCTGTCCCGCCTCCAGGAAATCGGCGGGCTGATAAAGGAAAGCTGTGATGCCTTCCTGCATTTTGGCTGGGACGGCTCCGGCAGCGAAAACCGGAAGAAGGCACAGGTGCAGCAGCAGAATGTGGAGGACTCCATGAAGGCACTTAAAGGAGCGCTGTCTCTGGGCTGCGGCCGGTTTCTCTTCGGCGGCTCCCAGGCGGAGTACGGCCAGTGCCGGGATGTGATGGGTGAGGACCGGGAGTGCCGGCCGGTTTCGGAATATGGCAAGGCCAAGCTGGAATTTGGCAGGCGGGCTCTGGAATTTTTGTCTGGGCAGGCGGATAAGCTGGCAGGGATGGAATACGTCCATGCCAGGATTTTTAGCGTATATGGGCCGGGAGACCATCCCTGGTCCCTGGTGAACACCTGTCTGGATACCTTCCAGGCAGGGAAAGCGATGGAACTGGGCGCATGTACCCAGTACTGGAATTTCCTTTACGTGGATGATCTGGTTCAGGCGCTGATGGGGCTGCTCTTCTGGCCTGGGAGGCTTAAGCACCATGTTTATAACGTGGCAGCCGGGCCGGAGGCCACCAGACCGCTGCGGGAATATGTGGAGGAGATGCATGTGCTCTGCGGCGGAAAGGGTACGCCTCATTATGGCTGCCTTCCTCCAAATGCAGAAGGACCGGCGAATCTGATCCCGGACATCAGCCGGATTCAGGAGGAGATCGGATGGACGCCCAGAGTATCCTTTGCGGAGGGAATCCGCAGGACGCTGGCGGAGAAGGAGACGGTGGCGGGCAAAGTGTCACTGGCGAAGAAGGAGACGGTGGCGGGCAAAGTGTCACTGACGGAGGAGAAGTTGCTGGCGGAAAAGGAAACGCTGGCAGAGAAAGAACCGCTGACAGGCCATAGGGTCTGCCTGCTCTGCGGGGAACCGCTGCCGAAAACGCCCCTTCTTTCCTTTGACGGCATGCCGGCATCGGCGCAGAATATTCCAGATGCCCGGCAGGTGGAAGATGACCGGGGGATTCCTCTTAAGCTTCATCGCTGCCCGCGATGCGGCCTGGTGCAGTTTGACTGCAGGCCGGTGGACTATTACCGGGATGTGATCCGTTCCGGCGGCTACTCCACCACCATGACGGAGCTTCGGCGCAGGCAGTACCGCCATTTGATTGAGCGCTACGGCCTGGAGGAAAAGAAATTTCTGGAGGTGGGCTGCGGCCAGGGCGAGTTTTTGTCGGTGCTGACGGAATTCCCGGTAAAAGCTTACGGCGTGGAGCACAAGAGGGATCTGGTGCAGCTGGCCCGGGAGAAGGGCCTGTCTGTCTGGGAAGACTTCACGGAGACAGCAGACACGGTGCTGGGGACGGAGGGGCCTTATGATGTGTTTCTTTCCTTTAATTTCCTTGAGCATCAGCCGGATCCGGGAGCTATGCTGGAATGTATCCGGGCCAATCTTGCGGAGGACGGCATGGGCCTGATTACGGTGCCCAGCCTGGAATACATTCTTCAGTATGACGGATACTATGAACTGATCCGGGATCACATCGCCTATTACAGTTTTGATACGCTGGAAGCGCTGATGAATCTTCATGGATTCCAGGTTCTGGAAAAGGAGATGGTGAACCGGGATACCTGCTCGGTAATTGTACGGAAGGTGAAGGAGCGGCGTGCGCCTGAGGGCGGCAGGCTTCCAATGCTGGATTTTTCGGCGCTGGAGTTAAGCCAGGCGAAGATCTGCCGGCAGACGGAGGAGCTGCGGGATCAGCTGGCCCGGGAGAATAAGACATTGGCCCTGTGGGGCGCCAGCCATCAGGGCTTTACTCTGGCGGCCACCACCTGTTTGGGAGAGGCGGCTTCCTATATCATGGACTCCGCACCCTTTAAGCAGGGGCGGTTTGCACCGGCTTCCCATCTTCCCATTGTGGCGCCGGAGTATTTCTGCGATCATCCGGTGGATGTGATTCTCATTGTGGCGCCGGGGTATACGGAAGAAATCGCAAAGATTATCCGCAGCCGATTTTCCGAGACAGCGAAGATAATGACCATGCGCAGCGACCGGCTGGAGGTGCTGTAGATTCCAGAAAAGAAAAGAGGCACAGATAGATGAAATCATTTGTATTAATTGAGCCGGGCAGGGTAGGATGGCATGATTCGCCGGAGCCGGTCTTAAATCCCTTCGGGGCCATCCTGCGGCCCATCGCCGTGGCCCCCTGCTCCTCGGATGTGCATACGGTGTTCGGCGGAGGTTCCCGGAAGGCGCCGAACCTGATTTTAGGCCATGAATGTGTGGCGGAGATTTTGGAGACGGGGGAGATGGTGCGGGACTTTCAGCCGGGAGAGATCGTGGCTGTCCCGGCTATCACGCCGGACTGGCGGGCCCCGGGAATCCAGGAGGGGAATTTTAATCATGCCTCCGCACCTTTTTCCGGCCATCAGCTGGGACGGAGCCAGCCTGGGGTCTTTGCGGAGCGGTTTGGAGTGCCCGATGCGGACACCACTTTAGCCAAGATTCCGGAAGGGGTCACCATTCCTCAGGCCCTGATGTGTGTGGATGTGGTTACTACCGGCTTTACAGGGGCTGAGTGCGCGAACATTAAGTTTGGCGATACGGTGGTGGTTATGGGAATCGGCCCCATCGGTCTGATGGCGGTAGAGGGCGCCAGGCATCTGGGAGCCGCCCGGATCCTGGCTGTGGGAACGCGGCCGGTCTGCACGGCTCTGGCAAAGGAATTTGGCGCCACGGAGGTATTAAGCTACCGGGACGGTGATCTGGTACAGCAGGTGCTGGAGCGCACCGGCGGCGTGGGCGCGGACAGCGTGATTATCTGCGGCGGCGGGGATGAGGCCTTTTCCCAGGCCTTTGACATGGTGCGCTACGGCATCGGCACCGTTTCCAATGTGAATTATTTTGGCGGGACGGGGAATCTTCCCTTCCCCAAGTTTTCCGGCGGACGGGGAATGGCCGGAAAGACTCTGCGCACGGAATTAGCCAGAGGGGGCCGGGCGCGGATCGAGCGGATGATGAAGATGGTGCAGTACGGCCGCATTCATCCGGAAAAGCTGATAACACATTGTCTTGAGGGACTTGACAAAATCGAAGATGCACTGTATTTAATGAAAGAGAAGCCTCAGGACTTAGTGAAGGTAATGGTAAGGATAGATTGGGAGAGACAGCAGGATGAAAACGATCAGTATTGTAGTTCCATGCTACAATGAAGAGGAAAATGTACAGGCCATGGCGGATGCCATACGGGAGGTATTCCGCAGTGAGCTGAAGGACTACCGCTATGAAATTATTTTTATTGACAATGATTCTGCAGACCGGACGCGGGAGATTATCCGCCTGCTCTGCCGGGAGGACAAGGGGATCAAGGGCATCTTCAATGCGAAGAATTTCGGCCAGTTTAATTCCCCCTATTACGCCATGCTTCAGAGCACGGGAGACTGCACCATCCTGATGGCGGCAGATTTCCAGGATCCGGTGGAGATGATTCCCCGGTTTGTGCTGGAATGGGAGTATGGCTATAAGATTGTCATCGGCATTAAGAATGCCAGCCAGGAAAATAAACTCATGTACTGGCTGCGGGGCTGCTATTACAAGACCATCAAGCGGCTTTCGGATGTGGAGCAGATCGAGCAGTTTACCGGCTTCGGCCTTTATGACCGGGATTTTATCCAGGTTCTGCGGGATCTGGATGACCCCACCCCCTTCCTTCGGGGAATCGTGGCGGAGTTAGGCTATCGGAGAAAGGAGATTCCCTACACCCAGCCAAGGCGGCGGGCGGGAAAGACCAGCAATAATTTTTACCGCCTTTACGATGCGGCCATGCTGAGCATTACTTCTTATACCAAGGCGGGGCTGCGGCTGGCGACCATTGCCGGAAGCTTTTGCTCCCTGGTAAGTATAATCGTGGCTTTTGTGTACCTGATTATGAAGCTTCTTTACTGGGACCGTTTCCCGGCTGGTATGGCGCCGCTGTTAATCGGCATGTGCTTTCTGGGCTCCGTGCAGATTTTCTTTATCGGTATGGTGGGCGAGTATGTGCTCAGCATCAACCAGAGAGTCATGAAGCGCCCCCTGGTGGTAGAAGAGGAGCGGCTGAATTTTGACCGCCTGCCGGAAAATGGCGGAAAGAAAGGCCGGGCTGGCGGCGGGAAGAACGGCGCAGGCGTGTCCGGCGGAATGAAAAATGCCGGAATGAAGAATGGTGATGGAAAGGCTGGAACTGGAGCTGGGAAAGCCGGTGACGGGAAGGCCGGAGCTGGAGCCGGGAAAGCCGGTGACGGGAAGGCCGGAGCTGGAGCCGGGAAAGCTGGTGAGGGAAAATCCAGTGAAGGAAAGTCCAAAGATACAGGTAGTAGGAATCAGGGCCAGGAAAAGAGCAAACGCCCTATTTCCGAATGGGAAGTCCGGGAAAATTTCGCCTGGGAAGAGGCCCACGGGGCAGCGATGAAAGCGGCAGAGCTGGAAACGTCCGCAGCGGAGCAGCCCCCATTTAATGAAGGAAAGTCTCTGCCCGGGGAGCAGCAGGATTCATCCAAGGAAGGCCAGACCCCATCTGCAGAGGAACACCATAAGCCCAGGCGCCGCCGGAAAAGAAAGCCCAGGACGGCGTCTTTGGAGGGTCAGTCCCAGCCTGAGAGAGGAAGCGTAACGGATGAAGTATAAGATCGATGTGGTGCGCATACGGGAAAATTCCATCACCTTAAACGGCTGGGTGGTAGGGAAGAATCCCGAGGCCAAGCCGGAATTTTTTGTGGAGGATGCCAGCCGCAGTCCGGTGCCCTTTCAGTATGTGTCTACCAGAAGAGATGACGTAAGCCAGATTTATTATAAACAGATTTATGACCGGGATTTCGGCTTTGATATCCGCTTTCCCTATGAGCGGGGAAAGGATTATTACCTGATCATCCAGTGCGAGGGCCGAAAGGCACGAATCAAGTACAATGAGCAGCTGATCGAGAAGCGGGCCAGCGTCTCCTACAAGCGGATGCAGAAGATCAAGGATCTGATGAACATGGAGACCGTCCATGTGGCCATGGATTTCTGGAAAGAAAATGGCTTAAAGGCCCTGATTTTAAAGTCAAAGCACAAGCTCCAGGGCCTGGACAATGACTACGATTACGGCGAATGGTATCAGCTGACCTGCCCCTCCAAGGAGGAGCTGGAGCGGCAGCGGAATACCCGCTTTGACTATGAGCCGCGGTTGTCCATTGTGATTCCCGTGTACAAGACGCCGGAAGGCTATCTGCAGGAGCTTCTGGAGTCCATCTTAAGCCAGACCTATTCCAAATGGGAGGTGTGCATTGCCGACGGAAGCCCCAGGGGCGAGAGCCGGGAGCGCCTTCTTAAGCGCTACGCTGACCGGGATACCCGGTTCAAGTACGTGATTTTAGGAGAGAATAAAGGCATCTCCGGCAATACCAACGCGGCCATGGATATGGCCCAGGGCGATTACATCGTGCTGGCAGATCATGACGATACCCTGACGCCGGACGCCCTTTTTGAATGCGTGAAGGCCATGAATGAGGATCCCCTTTACGATGTGCTTTACTCTGATGAGGACAAGCTGGACATGGATGGACAGGCGCTGTTTGACCCGCATTTTAAGCCGGATTTCAATCCTGATTTGCTCACCAGCGTAAATTATATCTGCCATCTGTTTGTGGTGAACCGGAACCTGGTGGAGGCCATCGGCGGATTCCGCCAGGAGTTTGACGGGGCCCAGGATTATGATTTTATCTTCCGCTGCACCGAGCAGGCCAGAAAGGTCTGCCATATCCCTAAGGTGCTGTATCACTGGCGCTGCCACATGAATTCCACCGCCAGCAATCCGGAGAGCAAGATGTACGCCTTCGAGGCGGGGGCCAGAGCCATAAAGGCCCATTTTGAACGGATGGGCATTGCCGTGGATTCGGTGGAGAAGGGCGTGGATTACGGCATTTACCACACCCGCTTTCATCTGGAGGAGGAGCCTTTAGTATCGGTGATTATCCCCAACAAGGATCACCGGGCTGATTTGGAGCTGTGCATCAGCTCCCTTCTGGATAAGGGCACCTACCGGAATCTGGAGATCATTGTGGTGGAAAATAACAGCACAGAGCCGGAGACCTTTGACTACTACCTGGAGCTTCAGGAGAAACGGAAAAATGTCCGGGTGGTGACCTGGGAGCGGGAATTTAATTTCTCCGCCATCAATAACTTCGGCGTCACCTTTGCCAATGGCGAGTACCTGCTGTTTTTAAATAACGATATCGAGGTAATCGAGCCGGATGTGATTCAGGAGCTTTTAGGCTACGCCCAGCGGGAGGATGTGGGAATCGTGGGCGCCCGCCTTTTGTACCAGGATGACACCATCCAGCATGCCGGTGTGGTTATCGGCTTCGGCGGCATTGCCGGGCACACCTTCATCGGCCTTCATCAGGCGGAAAACAGCTACTTCCACCGGGCCATGTGCGCTCAGGATTACAGCGCCGTTACGGCGGCCTGCATGATGAGCAAGCGGAGCCTTTTCGATCAGGTGGGCGGATTTCGGGAGGAGCTGGCGGTGGCCTTTAACGATATTGACTACTGTCTGAAAATCCGCAGCCTTGGGAAAAAGGTGGTGTACAATCCCTACGCCCTGCTGTATCACTACGAGTCCAAATCCAGAGGTCTGGAGGATACGCCGGAGAAGGTGGAGCGGTTTAACCGGGAGGTGGCCCGTTTTATCGGTTACTGGCCGGAGATCGTCATTAACGGCGACCCCTACTACAATCCCAACCTGACTCTGCGCAAGTCAAATTTTGCCCTGCGGGATCTGTTGAAGGAGCGGATTGGGGAGCCTTACAATCTGGAGGTATACCTGCCTTATATGGATCCTGAAGCGCAGGAGCGGGTGAAGGAGCTGTACCGGAAAAAGACGGGGCGGGAGCTTGGCGGGACGTAAATTTTAGGAGCGTCTGGTCAGCATCCGGTCAGCGAAAATGGGCGAAGAATTCGCCGACGACAGCTGGCTGGAGAGGAATGAGAAACAGACGCCCTCAAGGAGGAAGCATGGAAAAGAAAGCAACCATTGTGATTCCCAATTACAACGGCTTAAAATACATGGAGGTCTGCTTTGACGCCCTGGCAAAGCAGAGCTGCCAGGATTTTCAGATCCTGGTGGTGGACAACGGCTCCCAGGACGGCAGCGTGGAGTGGCTGAAGGAACGGCAGATTCCATCCATCTTTCTGCCGGAAAATCTGGGCTTTACCGGGGCGGTAAATGCCGGGATTGAAGCCTGCACCACGCCCTATGTGATTCTTTTAAACAACGATACCCGGGTTCATGAGGACTACGTAAAGGAGCTGATCCGGGCCATCGAGCGCTCACCGCAGATCTTTTCCGTAAGCCCCAAGGTGATCCAGATGTACCGGCCGGAGTTAATGGACGATGCGGGGGACCTGTACTGCCTTTTAGGCTGGGCCTTCCAGCGGGGTGTGGGCAGAAGCTCCGCCAAATACCGCCGTCCCTGCCGGATCTTTTCCTCCTGTGCCGCCGCGGCCATTTACCGGCGCAGCGTTTTCGAGGAGATCGGCGCCTTTGACGATATGCATTTTGCCTATCTGGAGGACATCGATGTGGGTTACCGGGCCAGGATTTACGGCTACGATAACCTGTACTGGCCTGCTGCGATGGTGGAGCATGTGGGAAGCGGCACCAGCGGCTCTAAGTACAATGCCTTTAAGGTACGTCTGGCTGCCCGGAACAATCTGTATCTGAATTACAAGAACATGCCGCTTCTGCAGCTTCTCCTTAACGCGCCGGGAATCCTTCTGGGCATGGCGGTAAAATACGCCTTCTTCCAGAAGCTTGGCTTTGCCAGGGAGTACCGGGACGGGGTGCGGGAAGGGCTTTCCACACTGAAAAACTGCAGAAAGGTGCCCTTTTCTCCTGAGCGGCTCAGGAATTATCTGGCCATTGAGGGTGAGCTGATCGCTGCCACGTTTGTGTATGTGTACGAATTTTCCAGCCGCCAGCTGGGGAAAATTGTTACAGCTCACGCTAGGCGCGAACTGTAACGGAATCCAGCCCATTCCAAATCGCCTGTGGCGATGGGGCTGGATTCTTTGGCCGCTTTTCATGTATTGATCTGGCATTTTCAGCAAGTGAAAATGCCAGCCATGAACAGCAACGGAAAATTTTTCGGAAGGCGACGAGAAGATAAATTGGAAGTATCTGGAAATATGCGCAAGAAAATGCTCGGGAATCAAACGGGAAACAGCTGGGCATCAGCGCAGAGTAAGAATTTTGTGGCTTATTTTGACGAAATCATGTATAATGGGTGGATGAATATTCGCAAAGGAAATGTTGGATGGGCTGCGGCTGGGATTCTGGTGAAGAATGGTCAGCCGCCGCGGCCCACGGAGGTTCAATATGATAAAGGATAATCAGAAACGCCTGAACCGGTCCCATGTGGTGCTGGATGCTTTTGTGATTGCCATCTCCTACGGACTGGCCTGGTATCTTATCATTGAAAGCGGGATCTTCGGAGAACGGGGCGCACTGCCGCCTGAGATGTACTTCTTTCCGCTTCCGGCCATTATCCTGGTGTATCTTGTTTTGTACGCCGTATTTCACCTGTATACGCCAAAGCGGGTACAGGGAAGGCGAAGTGAATTCGCCAATATCTGCAAGGCCAATACCATCGGTCTTTTGATTTTTACCCTGGTTCTGTACCTGGTGGGAAAAAATATTTACTACATGAACTTTTCCCGTTCCATGGTAGCAGCCTTTTTTATCATTAATATTTTGATGGAAACGCTGGAGCGGTACATGATCCGGCGGATGCTCCACTCTCTCCGGTCAAAGGGGTACAATCAAAAGCATATCCTGCTGATTGGCTACAGCCGGGCGGCAGAAAGCTTTATTGACCGGGTTCTGACAAATCCGGAGTGGGGCTATCATATCCAGGGAATTCTGGACAATCATCATCCTCTGGGCTTTCAGTACCGGCAGATTCCGGTGCTTGGCCCCATCGGACAGCTGGAGAGCATCCTGGAAGAGAATCTTCTGGATGAGATTGCCATTACCCTCAGCCTGAAGGAATACGAACATCTGGAAAAGATTGTGGCGGCCTGCGAAAAGAGCGGCGTCCATACCAAATTTATTCCTGATTACAACAACATTATTCCCACCAGGCCTTACACAGAGGATCTGCAGGGGCTTCCGGTGGTGAATATCCGCCATGTGCCCTTAAATAATCTCCTGAATGCCACGGTGAAGCGGATCATGGATATCATTGGGGCCCTGGCCGCCATCGTAATCTTTTCACCGGTGATGCTTCTTGCGGCGGCGTTAATCAAGCTGACCTCCCCGGGGCCGCTGATTTACAGCCAGGAGCGGGTGGGACTGCACAACCGCACCTTTAAGATGTATAAGTTCCGCTCCATGGAGGTGCAGGCCCCCTCGGCGGAAAAGACGAAATGGACCACGCCTAATGACCCGCGGGTGACGCCGGTGGGCCGGTTTATCCGCAAGACCAGCATCGATGAGATGCCGCAGTTTTTTAATATTTTAAAGGGAGATATGAGCCTGGTGGGGCCCAGGCCGGAGCGGCCGTTTTTCGTGGAGCGGTTCAAGGAGGAGATCCCCCGCTACATGGTTAAGCACCAGGTTCGGCCGGGACTTACCGGATGGGCCCAGGTAAACGGCTATCGGGGCGATACATCCATCACCAAACGGATCGAGCATGATCTGTATTATATCGAAAACTGGAGCCTTGGATTTGACTTTAAGATCTTATTCCTGACCATTTTCAAAGGCTTTATCAATAAAAATGCATATTGACGGGGATGTTCTGGGAATCCTAAGGAAACGCTGATTAAACAAACGTTTCCCTAAGGGAACATGGACGAAATCATTGTTTTTCTGGATGCCCCGGTGGACTTGCAGGGGAGATACCAGAAAGATCCGCACAGGAGAAGACTTGCAGAGCGGAAGACTTAAAAATATGAGGAAACAGCATGAGCAACAAGTTTGACGAGGGAAAAAAGGCGCCGGAGAGCCGGCGCAACAGTGCGATTCATCAGGAAGAGAGCATTCGCTGGGCCAGAGAGCACGAGAGCCAGACGAAGGGGACGGACAGCCGCTCAAGGGGGCGGAATACCGGAAAAGAGAAAGAAAAAAAGGAAAAGCCGAAAGGGTCTAAGACCCGACGCCGGGTGATTACCATGATTATCGCCGAGTGCTTTGCCCTTTTGTTTATTTTCGGCTACGGTTTCTTTGCCAGAAAGTGGAATATGATCCAGCGTGTAGATGACTGGGAGCCGGAAGCCGTGCAGAATCAGAATTTCTCTGTGGACCTGCCCCAGTATGAAAAGCAGAAGGGACACTGGGGGATTTATATCTTCGGTGTGGACAGCCGCGGCTCCAATGTAGCCAAGGGTACCAATGCAGATGTCAACATGATTTGTGATATTAATCACGATACCGGGGAAATCCGGCTGGTCAGCGTCTTCCGGGACACTTACCTCAATATAGACGATGACAATAATTACAATAAGATCAACCATTCTTATTTTGTCGGCGGTCCCCGTGAAGCCGCCAAGGCCCTGAACAAAAATCTGGACTTAAATATCACGGACTTTGCCACCTTTAACTGGAAGGCGGTAGCTGACGGCATCAATATCCTGGGCGGCATTGATATGGAGATCAGCAAGGCGGAATTCTACTATATTAATTCCTTCATTACGGAGACAGTGGAAGCTACCGGCGTGTATTCCACCCATTTAAAGAAGGCCGGCATGAATCACCTGGACGGGGTTCAGGCGGTAGCATACGGAAGGCTCCGGCTGATGGACACGGATTATGCCAGGACGGAACGGCAGAGGAAAGTGATTCAGGCAGCACTGGAAAAAGCGAAGGCAGCTGACTGGGCGACATTGAACCAGCTGGCGGAGGTGCTCTTCCCCCAGGTGGCCACCAGTCTGTATCTGCCGGATATTCTCAGCCTGCTGACCGATGTGGGCAAATACCATATCGGCGAGACAGGCGGTTTCCCCTTTGCCCGGGGAGAGGCCAATATGGGCAGAAAGGGCGCCTGCGTTATTCCCCAGACCCTGGAGGGAAATGTGATTGAGCTTCATGAGTTCCTCTACGGGGAGGAGAATTATACACCCAGCAACACCGTCAAGGATATCAGCGCCAAGATTTCCAGCGACACCGGCATGTACAAGCAGGGCGTTTCCATCGATCACGTATCTACCACCGGCGGCGTGATTCCCACCCAGGCACCGAAAACAACGGCGGCCCCCAAGGAGGACGAGGAGAAGGAAACGAAGGATGACAGCGGGACAAAGGAAGACGGCGAGACGAAGGAGTCCAAAGAGGGAGACGAGACGAAGGAAAGCGGCGAGACCGACAAGAATAAAGATAAAGATAAGGAAGACGGGGAGGACAGCACGAAGGAATCCGACGGCGATAAGGAGAGCTCTGACGAGACAGGAAGAGCACCGGGGGAGGACAGCGACATAAGCCGCCATCCCACGGCAGAGCCGAAGCCTTCCGATGAGGAGGGCAGTTCTTCCAAAGAAAGCAGTACTGCTAAAGAGAGCGGCACTTCCAGAGAGACGGATGGCACGCAGAATGGACGGGAAACGGGAAGCGATAAGAGCACAGAAGGCAGCAGCCATGGAAGCCGGCCTACCTCTCCCGGGGATCGTCCCCAGGAGTCTACGGCGGAGAGGAAACCGGAGGAATCCAGCCCGGTAAGGGAAACAACTGAAGAGGATTCAGGCCCATCGCCTTCTGCGCCGACAATCAGCAGGCCAACAAGTCAGGAACCCACATCCCAGGCTCCATCATCTCAGGGGCCATCGCCATCCAGTCCTGCCCAGGGAAACGGTGAGGTCATCACTGTGCCTGAGGCGCCGGTTATTTCCTATGACGGGCCGCCTGGAGCAGGGCAGCAGTAAAGGCTGTAAGCCCTGCCCGCTGACTGACCGGCCCGCAGCAGGACGGCATGCAAATAGGCAGATGACAGGAGAATGACAGAACACGCAGCTGCAAGCAGACAGTACAGAAGGTTGACGTTTGCTGCAGCTGCGTTCATTTTTTTATTATAGTTTCATCACAATTCCATCACAATTCGTTGCTAGAATCATCGATGTAAGAAAGAAGAACAGAGGACAGACAGGAAAACAGAGGAAAAGATCTGTTTTTGTCCTTCACATAAGCTGGAAAGGGGATTTTAGTATGTACAATGACGAGTACGAAAAGAAAGAGGAAAATCTGAGCCGTCAGGAAATAGCGGAGAAAATGGAAGATAAGGATACAGAAGCTAAGGGTGCGGAAACATCCCTGACGGAAACCGTTTCTTCGGAGATGGCTTCTTCGGAAACAGCTTCTTTGGAAACGGCCTCTTCGGGAACAGGAGAGGAAGAAAAGCGTGTAAATTTCACCATGGCAGGCACGGACGCCGCTGAACATACCGGCAGCAGTGCGTATGGCGCAGGCCAGAGCGGTTATGGAAGTGCGCAGAATGCGGGAAGCCAGAGCGGTTATGGAAGTGCCCAGAATGAGGGAAGCCAGAGCAGTTATGGAAGTGCCCAGAATGCGGGAAGCCAGAGCGGTTATGGAAGTGCGCAGAATGCGGGAAGCCAGAGCGGTTACGGCGGCGCGCAGAATGTGGGGAGCCAGAGCGGTTACGGCAGCGCGCAGAATGCGGGCGGTCAAAGCGGCTACGGCAGTGTCCAGAATGGAACTGGGCGGTATGGTTATGGAAATGCCCAGAATGCAGGCGGGCAGAACAGCGGCTATGGAAATGCGCCGATGCCGGGCGGCCAGAACAGTCAGGGAAGCGGCCAGAATGCGGGAAGCCCCAGCGGCTACGGCAATGCACAGAATATGGGAAGCCCCAGCGGTTATGGCAGCCGCCCGCCCTATGGGGCTCCTCAAAATGGGGCCAACAGCCAGCAGTCTGGACAGATTCAGCATTACGCACCCTGGCAGCGGGGCGGCCAGGGCAGTGCAGGCGGCCCGAATGGCGCAGGTGGTCCAAACGGTGCAGGCGGCCCGAATGGTGCAGCTGGTCCAAACGGTGCAGGCGGCCCTGGCGGCTATGGCGGCAATGCTGGTCATGGCGGCGGGAACGGCGGCCATAATGGCGGAAACAATAGACCCAGCGGCAGCCCTTATGGAAAAGGCCCGAAGAAGTCCGGCTCCGTATTAAAGCGGGCAGCAGGAATCACTGCGGCGGCTCTTCTCTTCGGCGTGGTAGCCGGCGGCACCATCGCGGGGATTGGCTTCGTCACCGACGGCCTGCGCAGCCAGTATGCGGCGGCCAATACGGAGAGCCCCAGCACAACCATCGCCCAGGCGGAGACGGAGATTCCTACTGTGGCCAGCGGCAATGAGGATTCCGGCACGGTGACCTACGTGGCAACCAATGATGTCTCCTCCATTGTGGAAAAGGCCATGCCCTCCGTGGTTGCCATTAACAGCGTGACGGAGTACCAGACCCAGAACTGGTTCGGACAGCCCCAGACCTATGAGGGCCGGGGAAGCGGATCGGGAATTATTATTGGAGAAAGCGATACGGAGCTTCTCATTGTAACGAATAATCACGTAATCGAGGGCGCCAATACGCTGAGCGTTACCTTTAATGACGGCGAGGCAGCTGAGGCAAATGTAAAGGGCACCGATTCGGAAAATGACCTTGCGGTGATTGCCGTGGCACTGGATCAGATCCCAGAGGAAACCAAGAGCCAGATTGCCGTAGCCACCATCGGAGACTCCGATTCCCTGAAGGTAGGTCAGGGCGTCATTGCCATCGGAAATGCCCTGGGTTATGGACAGTCCGTAACTGTCGGCTACGTGAGCGCCCTTGACCGTGAGGTTACCACAGAGGACGGCACCACCAGAAATCTGCTGCAGACCGATGCGGCCATCAATCCTGGCAACAGCGGCGGCGCTCTGTTGAATATGCAGGGAGAGGTTGTAGGCATTAATTCGGCAAAGTATTCTTCTACCGAGGTAGAAGGCATGGGCTACGCCATTCCCATTACCAAGGTTCAGGACATTATTGACGAGCTGATGACCAAGAAGACCAGAGTCCAGGTGGAGGAGACAAAGCAGGGATATCTGGGAATCCAGGGGACGGATATTGATTCCAATACGGCAGCATTGTACGGAATGCCCCAGGGAATCTATGTATATAAGATTATGGAAGACGGGGCTGCTGCCGCTTCCACACTGCAGGAAAAGGATATCATTACCAAATTCGACGGCCAGACCGTAAGAAGCATGACGGAATTAAAGGATATGCTTACCTACTACGCTGGCGGTGACTCGGTGGATTTGACGGTTCAGCGTCTCGAGGGCGGCCAGTATAAGGAATATACGGTCACCATCACCCTGGGCACGAAGCCCGCTGAGGAATCAACCAACCGGTAAAGGAAAATGCAGCTTCCATCAGGGCCGCGGCAACAGGCGGAGGGTGGAGGAAGATGCAGGATGAAGAAGCAAAGCAAGACGTAAAGTAAGACGCAAAGTAAGACGCAAAGAAAGACGAAAAGGAAGACGTAAAATAAGACGCGAAACAAGACCCAGATGCAAGGGGCTGCCGGAAGGCGGCCCCTCTTGTATTCCTCAGGGAAATCTTTTATAATGGATTGTACGCAGCATTTACAAAGGCAGGCTTGTTCTGCCGAGGTTTAAGAGAAGAAGGAGATAACAGCTTGGACGATAAAGAGAAGGATATTCACAGAGAAAATCAGGGAAATACCGCCGGTGAGGATGACGGATACGAAAGAATCTGCTACATATGCCGCCGCCCGGAGAGCAAGACCGGCCCCATGGTGCAGATGCCCGGCGGCATTCACATGTGCCATGACTGCATGCAGAAGGCATTTGACTCCCTGAATCAAAGCGGCATGGATCTGTCCCGCTTCCCGGGCATGCCCTACATGAATCTGGGAGACATGGCTGGTTTCGTGCAGCCGGAGCCTATACCCCAGCGGCAGAAGATTAAGAAAAAGAGCGGGGAGGAAAAGACGTACACCATCCGTGATATTCCTGCACCCCACCAGATCAAGCGGCAGCTGGATGCCTATGTAGTGGGACAGGAGCAGGCGAAAAAGGCCATATCCGTGGCCGTTTACAATCACTATAAGCGGGCCTTTTTAAGCCAGAATCAGCTAAAGGACGAGGATGTGGTCATTGAAAAGTCCAATATTCTGATGATCGGCCCCACTGGAAGCGGCAAGACCTATCTGGTAAAGACCCTGGCAAAGCTTCTGGATGTGCCGTTAGCCATTGCCGACGCCACCTCCCTTACTGAGGCCGGCTACATTGGCGATGATATCGAAAGCGTAGTCAGCAAGCTTCTGGCAGCAGCAGGCAACGATGTTGAGCGGGCCCAGCGGGGAATCATTTTCATCGACGAGATCGATAAGATTGCCAAAAAGCAGCAGACCAATACCCGCGACGTAAGCGGTGAATCCGTGCAGCAGGAGCTTCTGAAGCTTTTGGAGGGGAGTATCGTGGAGGTGCCTGTGGGCTCCGGCCAGAAGAATGCCATGACTCCCATGGCCACGGTAAATACCGACAATATTCTCTTTATCTGCGGCGGCGCATTCCCCGATCTGGAGGAGATCATCCGGGAGCGGCTGAAAAAGACCGCCTCCATGGGCTTCGGGGCAGCGTTAAAGGACGCCTACGATGAAGATAAAAATATTTTAAGCCAGGTGACCAACAGCGACCTGCGCCGGTTTGGCATGATCCCGGAATTCCTGGGCCGCCTTCCGGTGATGGTGACGCTGCAGCGTCTGGATAAGACGCTGATGAAGCGAATTCTTTTAGAACCTAAGAACGCCATCTTAAAGCAGTACGAAAAGCTTCTGGCTTACGATGAGGTGAAGCTGGAATTTGACGATCAGGCTCTGGACTGGATTGCCGAGGAGGCACTGAAAAAGGACACTGGCGCCAGAGCTCTGCGGGCAATCCTGGAGGACTTCATGCTGGATATCATGTATGAGGTTCCCAAGGATCCCAATATCGGTACGGTCATCATCACCCGGCCTTATCTGGAAAAGAGCGGCGGTCCCCGGATTGAGATGCGGGGGTGAGAGATTTAAGGCAGGAGCTTGAGGCGGGAGCTTGAGGCAGAAGCTTAAGGCGGCGGCTCATTCCCTCAGGTTGAGAAAAGCCTGGTAAAGGTTCAGCGTTCCGTAGCCAAATTCCCGGTTAGGATACTGGTAGGCCGGATTCCGGTCTGCGCCCCGCACCAGATAGCCCCGGATGGATGCACTGCTCATGGCCGGGTCATTGCCCTCCACAAGCCCCCAGGATAAAAGTGTAGCAGCAGCGCCTGCAGCGTGGGCGGCTGCCACGGAGGTGCCGGTGCGGCGGGTCATGGCGGGAGGTGAGGCGGGTTCGGGCTGCGAAGCCGCAGTTGAAGTTGGTGCAGGCTGCGATGGCCGTGGCTTCGGCATCGGCACCGGCGATAAAGCAGGCCCATACACATCCACTCCCGGAGCCGCCAGATCAGGCTTGATTTGCCCGTTCAGAGCAAAGCCCCGGCTGGAATGAATGTAAATGCTCCCGTCCCGGTGGTTGTAAGCGCCGATGGTCAGGGGAAGGGCGGCATTGCCGGGAGCAGTGATGGTATTGTCCGGGTCCGGCTCCAGAAAAACGGTATCCGGCAGACTGAAGCCATCCACAGGGAGCCACAGGTGATACTGACCATTGAGATAGAGCGTATTGTATACTCGGATGCGCCATACTCCGGGGGCCGGATCCTGAAAACGGAAAAAGATCAGCTGGCGCCCGGAGCCAGCTTCTGCGGGAAGATAATTGACGGTAATCACTGTTTTTTCCAGCAGGAAGGTGACACGGGATTCCCGTCCGAGAGTCAGAGGGATCCGGCTGACCGTTTCCCCGCTGGGAGAGACAAAGCCGATGGTGTAAAGATCCGAAATATCGGACCACAGCTCCGCCGTAAATCCCCGCTCTCCAGGCGCCACACGGATTTCCACATCCTCCCAGTGCTGGTCGCTGGGAAGAAAATTTGCATGGTGATGAGACAGGCCGGTTTCATTTCCGGCGGCGATTACATTTACCATGCCAATATACTGGCTGGAAGCCTGGAGCATCTGACCCAGAGGGGACGCGCCTTCGTGGCTTCCGCTGTTGGTTCCCAGGGCCAGAAGGACAACTAAGGGCATGGACGTTTCCTGGGAGAGAAGCTGAAGATATTTTACCCCCAGCATAATGTCATTTTCCTGGTAAGCCACCGCATCCGGGCGGATCAGGTAGAAATCCCGGAGATACTGCTTGGCAGGCTTTAATTTCACCATACCAATAGAAGCACGGGGAGCGGCGCCGGTGAAATCCCCGGAAGGCGTCTGTCCGCCTGCAGCGATTCCGGCCAGAAAGGTTCCGTGGCCGTCCGTGTCCTGGGAGGGAACGATATCCAGGGGATTCTCTGCCTGGAGAGCCTGATTGATCTGCTCTGCTGTAAAGGCGGTGCCGTAGGAGATTCCCGCCAGCAGTCCCTGGGGATCGGTGACGCCGGGCGGGACCTGATTGGGATCCGCCGGAAGGGTCTGATCCCAGATGCCGGCAATCCGCGTAGTGCCGTCCGGATTTTGAAAAAGAGGATTTTGATAATCAATGCCTGTATCGATTAATCCGATCAGGATGCCCCGGCCGCCATTATTCAGGGCAGGCTGGCGGAACACGGGAAGGATTCCGGAGGCCTCCATGCTGGAAGTGTCCAGAAGGGCATAAAGCTTTGGAATGGAATAATATTCATATTTATCCAGCGTGATCGGGGCAGCATCAGACAGGGCGGCATAGATCACCGCGTATTCGAAGGAAGCATAATCATAGCACAGGATCTGGCTGCGTTTTTCCAGTATCTGACGGGAGGAGGTGCCCTGGCGGTAGATAAAGTCCGCCACATCCTCCCTGGCCGGGTTCCATGGACAGCTGCTCATAAGATACCTCTCAGGACGCAGTTGTATTTTTAAAAATATATGAAGACAATGGAAAAAAATGCCCTTTACGCTTTTGACGCAAACGGGTAAAATGTAAGTAGCGGACGCTGAGGAAACGCGTTAATCAGCGTTTCCCTAATTTTTGAACAGGGAGGCGGCATTTATGGCATTTATTATGTGGATCCTGACAATCGCAGGCGTGGACCTGTGCATAAAAGAAGAGATCGAGGCCAGAGACGGCGGCGATTTTCCGAAGGAGCTGGAAGGAAGCGGCGGAAAGATCATTCTCCATAAAAGCCACAACACCGGCTTTCCCTTCGAGGTCCTGAAAAGCCGGCCGGAGATGGTAAGGATGATCCCGATCGTGGTGGCCTCCGGGCTGGCAGGTATCCTGGGATTTCTCATCCCCAGAAAGGGCTTTCTGGCAGAAAAGCTGGCCTTAGTTCTCACCTTAGGCGGCGCCCTCAGCAATCTGTATGACCGGATGGTGCGGGGGTATGTGGTGGATTACTTCAGCTTTAACGTAGGAAAGCTGAAAAAGGTGATCTTCAATCTGGGCGACCTTTTCATCCTGGCAGGTTCCCTGATTATTCTCCTTTCCCAGACGGCTGCTGCCATCGGGGATTGGGTAAAGGCCTGGCGGGAGAGCCGGAAAAGCTGAGGGATGGAGATACCGGCAAGCATAGAGATACCGGCAAGCATGGAGATACTGGCAAGCATAGAGACACCGGCACAAGCATACAGAGAAAATTAAAACGAAAACGGAAGTCGCGGACAGTGCAGCACGTAGATGCTGCTGCCCGCGGCTTCCATTTTTATAGAAAGAATTTATTGAGGCCGGGATGTGTTAGATGTGTTATTTAGCTGATCATCCCTCCAATCGTTCCGCTGGCAGCACAAATTCCCAGAACCAATGGAAGCTTTGCCGAGTCCTGGCCGGCTGCGCTCTGGCCAAGGCTTCCATTCAGCAGGAAGGACATCAGCGCCAGCACCAGAAAATAGAGCAGACCAGAGCAGAGCCCCCAGAAAAATCGGCGGCTGCCGCTGCCCTTTCCCGCCAGCACTCCGCCAATAAAGCAGCTGACGCCATAAACCGCGTACACTCCTCCCGTCACAGAGGAGGGCGAAAGCTTCATCTGAAAAAGTGCCAGAGCCAGGATGGTTAAAAGGAGGGCGCTGAGAAAATAGGAGACCAGAAGAGAACGCCCCAAAACCTTAATTGTCCGCATGCAATTTCCCCTTTTTGCTTGGATTCTATGGAAGTTTATGCGGACAGGG
>JAGHER010000146.1 GCA_017889125.1 Lachnospiraceae bacterium | reverse complement strand
TCATGAGCCAGATCAAAGGCCGTATCTGCCGTCCGAAGCCAGGCCTTCTGCGAAATGGGCTTTTTCAGGTGATATTCCTTTACCTGAGCATCCTGATAAAAATACGTTTTCCGAATCACATCAGTCATTCGGGCCTCGATAATCTCAAAACCGTTTTTCTCCAGATATCGTTCAATATCATGATTGGCGCCCGGATGGAAATTCAGCAGGTATTCGCCTACAATCAGCACCTGCGGCCTGGGTGAGGATCGTCATATTCCACTTCCTTCATGATCTGAATCGCCTTCGCAAAGCCCCAGACGATCTGCAAAAACCTTCACCAGCATGGGATGAAAGGTCAGCGGGCCGCCCTCAAAGGCCACCGGCTTCACAATATCCAGTCCCTGAGCCAGCCCGCCGATGGTCTGCCTGGCGATGGCGTGAAACACAGACAGGGCCAGGTCCGATTTGGCAATTGTTCATCCGCATATCGGACACAGCCAGTGGCCCGCCCTCCTTCTCCTGGTGAAAAAAGATAATTTTTGCATCCTGGCCGCCCAGTTCGATGGCTGTGCGCACCTGGGGATAGCGGCTGCGCAGCACAATGGAATTGGCCACCACCTCCTGCACAAAGGGAAGCTTTAGCTCCTCGCTGATAAACTTTGCCCCGGAGCCGGTAAGGGCCGCCCGTATCTGAACGCCGGGAAAACGCTCCTCAAGCCGCCGGAAAGCATCAGCCACGCTCTGCCGCTGATTAGCATTATGCCTTCTGTATTCGGAATAAATAACAATTACTGTAACACATTTTCCAAAAAATGTGTAATTAAAATCTTTTGTGGATAATAAAAATTTTCTATTAAACGAAAAAAGCTGCCGCGGGCTGTAATCTAACCGGCCCCCGGCAGCATTTCTGCTATTTTCTGTTATATTGGGAATAAGAGCCTATGCGGGCGCAAACTGGCTGTTGTAAAGCTCCGCATAAAACCCGCCCTTGGCAAGCAGCTCCTCATGGGTTCCCTGCTCAATAATATGCCCGTCCCGCATCACCAGGATCACATCCGCCTCCCGGATGGTGGACAGACGATGGGCCACGATAAAGCTGGTTCTTCCCTCCATCATCTGGGAGAAGGCCTTCTGAATCAGGATCTCCGTACGGGTATCGATGGAGGAGGTCGCCTCATCCAGAATCAGCATGGGCGGCAGGCACAGCATCACCCGGGCAATGCACAGAAGCTGCTTCTGCCCCTGGGAAAGATTCCCTCCGTCCTCAGAAATCACCGTGTCGTAGCCCTGAGGCATACGCCTGATAAAGCTGTGGGCGTGGGCCTCCTTTGCCGCCGCAATCACCTGATCCAGTGTGGCATCCGGCCGCCCGTAGGCGATATTCTCCCGGATGGTTCCCGACTTAAGCCAGGTCTCCTGAAGCACCATGCCGTAGCTTCCCCGAAGGCTTCCTCTGGTCACCTTCCGGATATCGTTTCCGTCCACCTGGATAGCGCCGCTGTTGACATCATAAAACCGCATAAGCAGGTTGATCACCGTGGTCTTTCCGCAGCCGGTGGGGCCTACCAGGGCAATCCGCTGGCCAGGCTTTACCTGCAGATTCAAATCCTCAATCAGGCTGGTTTCCGGCACATAGGAAAAGTCCACATGCTCCAGAGAAACCTTTCCGCTCACATCCTTAAGGGTCACTGCGTCAGGAGCATCCTCCGGAATGGCCGGCTCGTCCATAAGGGCAAATACCCGGGAAGCCGAAGCCAAAGCATTCTGCAGCTCCGTCACCACGCCGGAAATCTCATTAAAGGGCTTCGTATACTGGTTGGCATAATTTAAAAAGCTGCTCAGCTGCCCCACCGTGAGGAATCCCCGGATTACGCCGTAGGCCCCTGCCGTTCCCACGCCTGCATACACCAGGCCGTTGACAAACCGGGTAGCCGGGTTGGTAATGGAGGAAAAGAAGGTGGCACGCAGGCTGTAATTGCACATCCGCCGATTAATGGCCTCAAACTGCTCCTGAGACTTGGCCTCGTGGCCGAAGGCCTGCACCACCTTTAAATTCCCCAGGCTCTCCTCAATGAGGGAGGTCATCTCGCCTCTGGCCTCGGACTGCTTCTGGAACATGGTAAAGGTGCGCTTGGCAATAAAGCTGGCCACCAGGAAGGACACCGGCGTAATCACCACCACCACCACCGTAATCAGCGGATTGATGGAAAGCATGAAAAGCAATGTTCCCAGTATGGTCATCACACCGGTAAACAGCTGGGTAAAGCCTAAGAGCAGACCCTCGGAAAACTGGTCAATGTCGGCAATAATCCGGCTTACCACGTCCCCTGCCGGGTGCCTGTCCAGATAGCTTAAGGGCAGCACCTCCAGATGATTAAATGCCTTTGTCCGGATATCCTTAACCACCTTGTAGGTGATCTGATTGTTGATGTGATTCATCAGCCACTGAGCCGCCGCCGTGATCAAGACCACGATGGCAATCCGCCAAAGGATCTGCACCAGCGGCTGGTAATCCACCTGGCCCGGCGCCAGGATACAGTCCACTGCCTGGCCGATGAGCACCGGCACATACAGGGTCAATGCCACCGTCACCGTAGCCAGAAGGATGGAGGCGATGACGCTTGCGCGGTACTTCTTAATGTAGCTCAATACCCGCTTTAAGGTGCGCACAGAGCCTGCGCGGTCCATTTTCTTATTCTTACTGGGCATCCCGCTCCACCTCCTCTCTGGTCAGCTGAGACAGGCAGATCTCCCGGTACAGCTGGCACTGGTTCAACAGCTCCTTGTGGGTTCCCTTTCCGGCAACTTTTCCGTCATCCAGCACCAGGATCTGGTCTGCATTCTTTACAGTAGCCGCCCGCTGGGACACCAGGAATACGGTTGTATCTCCCGTATTTTCCTTAATGGCTTTCCGAAGCCTTGCATCGGTGGCAAAATCCAAAGCCGATGCGCTGTCGTCCAAAATCAAAATCCTGGGCCTGCGCACAAGGGCACGGGCAATAGTTAGACGCTGCCGCTGGCCGCCGGACAGATTCCGTCCGCCCTGGGCGATGGAAAGCTCCAGTCCCTGGCCCTTATCCTCCACAAAATCCCTGGCCTGGGCAATGTCCAGGGCCTCATAAATCTCCTCATCAGAGGCATCCTCCCGGCCCCAGAGCATATTTTCCCGAAGGGTTCCCTTAAAGAGCACCGCTTTCTGAGGCACCACACCGATCTTCTCCCGAAGCCCGGACAGGGAGCCTTCCTTCACATTCTGGCCGTCCACCAGCACCTGGCCGGAGGCCGCGTCATAAAACCGCGGGATCAGGTTCACCAGGGTAGACTTTCCTGAGCCAGTACCGCCGATAATGCCCACCGTCTCGCCCCGCTTTACCGCAAAGGAAAGACCGGACAGAGACTCCTCCTTGGCCCCGGCGTAAAGGAAGGAAACATTTCGGAATTCTACAGCAGGTGCGGAGAATTTTCCGGCAGCAGAGACTCCAGCGTTTCCGGCCACAGTCCCATGCATTTCCTCAGCCACATCCGCCATCGCAGCCCCGCTTTCCTCCTTAATCCCCGGCTCAATCCGAAACACCGAATCCACCCGGTTCATGCAGGCTACAGACTTGGAAATAATGATAATCAGGTTTGCCAGCTTGATTAACTCCGTAAGGATCTGGGACATGTAGT
>JAGHER010000145.1 GCA_017889125.1 Lachnospiraceae bacterium | reverse complement strand
GCCAGGGACAGGTTCGTCTTTCCATTTTCATCTTCAAAAATCCGCAGGCGGCAGATCTTGTCCGTCATCCGGTCCGCCGTCTGTTCGTCATCCTCATGGGAAACACCCACCAGCAGAAGGTAGCCTTTTCCGATCCTGCCGATCTCCTCTCCTTCCACCGAAACCGATGCCTCCCGCACTCTCTGCAGTACTACCCGCATATTTTTCTGCTCCTCTTTTCCTGTCTCACCGCAGCAGCCGCAGCCGCTCCATCAGCCCCTCTGCGGCCTCCTCCCGGTAGCAGATCTCTCTGGCCTGCACCGGATAGTCGGTGATGATATTGTCCACTCCGGCCGCTTTCATCTCCTCCATCTCGCTCTTGGCGTTCACGGTCCAGGCGTGAACCGCCTTGCCGGCCTCGTGGGCCTGCTCCACCATGGAGGGGGAGACAAAGCTTGAGCGGATGCTGATAAAATCCAGATTTTCATTGTCATAATAATTCCCATAAGCCGCGGCAATGATGTAGCCGGTGCGGATGTCCGGATCCGCCTCCTTCACCCGCCGCAGGTATTCCATGCTGGTGGAGGAAATCACGCACTGCTCCTCCATCTCCAGCTCTTTAATTAACGCAGCAGTCTTTTCCGGCATATCCGTATGGGAACCGATATTCTTAAGCTCCAGGTTTAGGTTAATCTTTCCTTTTGCAAACTCCATCACCTGCTCCAGCAGGGGGATCCTTTCTTCTGCGTACTCCGCAGAAAACCAGGAGCCCACATCCAGCTCCATAAGCTCCTCCAGCGTAAGCTCTCCTACCTTCCGATTCAGCCCGGCTACCCGCTTTAAGCTCAGGTCATGGCACAGAACCAGGTATCCGTCCAGACTCTCCTGTACATCCACCTCCGCAAAGTCGGCCATCTCCTCCACCGCCATGGCAACAGCCGCCATGGTATTCTCCGGCGCCGATTCTGAGCTTCCCCGGTGGGCCGTAATCTGCACCTCCAGAAGGGCGTCATCCCGCAGCCGGGAGCCGTTGAAGGCCAGATTAAAGAGAAAAGCCGCCCCCGCAGCCGCCAGGACACCGCCCAGAGCCGCTGCCCGGCCCCGGTCCCTCCAGCCCTTTCCCACAAAATAAGGAAGGCGCTTCTGCTCCCGCTCCTCATTCTGATAATAAAGAGCAGTAAACATGCCCACATTAAAAATAGCCGTAAGGATGCTGTACACAAAAAGCAGAGCCATCTCCACCCAGCCAAAGGCCCGGCTCTGGGCCGCCAGCTGGAGGGGCTGACGCACCAGGACCATCACCGCTGCCGCCGTGAAAAATTCTGCCAGAAGATAGGCTGCTGCCATCGCCGCAGCCAGCACCAGGTTCCCTCCCGCAAAAAGGGCCAGCCCCTGCGCCCATTTTTTCTTAAAGAGGCTGAAGCTTTCCCAGCGGCTGTCCCCATAGGCCTTCTGCTCGATCAGGGAATACTGGGGCATAAAAGCCCGGGGTGCCAGCCAGATGGCCAAAAGCAGCAGGACTATCCCTGCCCCCCACCTTCCGGCCCGCAGAGCAAGAAGCTCATCCATAACAAAATTCACCGGCTTGATGCGGCTGAGCAGCAAATACAGCGGCACCATCTGGATAAAAAGGGCGCCTCCTCCCAGTAAGAAAAAAAGCCGCTTATTCCGCTTTCCCAGCTCGTCAGCGGTCTTTCGCAGGCCGCCCCAAAGCATCCCGCCAGGCCTTACCCGGCGGGAGTAGGCGGCCCCCTCAAAGGCGGTAAGCAGTGCCCCTGTCTCCACCGTGGCCGCACACAGCACCGCCAGAAGCATGAGAACAAAAAGCACCGCCGTAACCGGCCACAGCAGAAATTCCGCCAGGTTCTCCGCCGTAATGTAGCTGAAACCCGCAGTCCTCATGGACGCCTTAAGCCCCTGCTCTAAAAGGAACAGGAAAAAGGGAAACACCAGTATCCGGTAAAGGAGCTCAAAAATCAGCATGTCCACCAGATTAACCTTTATGGCCCCTGCCGTTTTCTTAATCAGCCCCATTTTTTCACTTCCTTAAATTAAACACTTCAGGCGTCCGGCTCCTTGTCCTTCTTCCGTTCCTCTGCAATTGCCAATATGGACTTATTCAGCGAATACATCTTATTGTCCAGCATATCCACCATGTCCGCACAGGCCTTTAAGTCCCGAAGAAGGGCTTCCGGCGCATCTCCCTCGAACTTGTAAGCAATCTTATGCTCCAGGCTGGCCCAGAAGTCCATAGCCACAGACCGGATCTGCACCTCCACCTTCACATCCCGGCGGCCGTCCGTCAGATACACCGGCACGGACACCACCATGTGATAGCTTTTATATCCATTGGGCTTGGGATGACGGATGTAGTCCTTCACATAAAGCACGGTCACATCCTCCTGCCGCCCAAGCACATCCGCGATCTGATAAATATCAGAGGTAAAGGAACAGATGATCCGTACCCCGGCAATGTCGCTGAGCCTGGTATTCATATTTTCAATGGTCACGTCATATCCGTCCTGCTTAAGCTTGCGCACAATGCTCTCCGCCGTCTTAAGCCTGGACTTGATATGCTCGATGGGATTGTACCGATACCGGCAGACAAATTCATCATTCAGCATCTCTGCCTTCATGGTCATCTGCTTCAGTGCGGATTCATACAGAAACATGGTTTCTTCCCAGCTGTCCACCTGGTCCTTATCCTTCAGGATATTTTCCAATCTTATCTTACTCTCCTTTATCCTTTAAAATTTAATGCCCTTAAGCAGAGCGCCCAGGCCTGTGGTGGCCTCGCCCTTTTCCTTGTAGTCAAATACCTCCTGGGGCTCCTCCTCCGGCTGGATGGCCTTCATGGACAGGCTGATCCTGCCGTTTTCTGCAGAAAGGATCTTTACCTTGATGGTCTGTCCTTCCTTTAACACCACGCCGGGATGCTTGATCCGCTGGGTGCTGATCTGGGAAACATGAAGAAGGCCCGTAAGCCCATTCTCCAGGGTGACGAATGCTCCGTAGTCCTTAAGGCTCTCCACCGTACCCTCCACGATGGAACCAGCCTGGCACTTGGACACCTTTTTGCGCCGCTCATCAGCTAACTTCTCCCTGGCTGCTTCACGCCCGGAAAGCACCAGGCGCTTTTTCTCCTCATCGGCGGTGATTACCGTCACATCGATGGTCTTTCCTGCCCACTCATTCAGATCCTCCACGTACTCCGCTGCCAGCCGGGAAGCAGGGATAAAGCCCTGGATGCCGTCCAGATAAGCCACAGCGCCGCCCTTTACGATCTCCGCGATCTTTACCGGCACCACTGTCCGCTCCTCTAACATGGTCTTAAACTTATCCCAGGCCAGCACATCGTTGGCCTCCTTGCGGGAAAGGAGGATATTCCCCTCCCCGTCATCGGTGCGGATTACCGTAGCCGTAATCTCATCTCCGGGATGAACCTCTTCCTTTAAATTAAAGTCCGGATCATTGGACAGATCCTCCTTGGAAATAATGCCCTCTGCATAATATTTCAGATCCAGGATCACCCGGTCATCCTCCACGCTGATCACCGTGCCGGTGAGGATGTCTCCCTCGCGGATCTTTTTAAAGGAAGCCTCCAGCTCCGCCTCATAATCCGCCATGGACTCCTGGGGCTCGGCAGATGCCTCCAGCTCCTGCGTATTCTTCATCTCTTCGCTCATCTCTTTTGCACCTTCCTTTCTGGCCGCCGCCCGGTACTCCGGCAGCCGCCTGACTTTTTCTATCATAGCACAATCCGCCTTAAAACAAAAGCCTAAACAGCGGCCTTCCTCCCTTTTCCTCCGCTCTTTTTCCGCCTGAAAAACCCCTCGCAAGGGCCTGCCCATTCTGGTATAATTGCAGTAAGATCCTTTGACAGGACCTGAGGAACAATGACAGCAGAGAAAGGAGCCGATCATGTTTAAGAAGAAAAAGGAAGTCTTTTTAACCAATAATGCGGAATTGTATGGAAGAGTATGCGCTGCCCTGAAGGCCAAAGACATTCCTTACGAAACCAAGACCGTCAATTCCGGAACCCAGAGCCGGAAAACCGGCGAGCTTTGGGGACGTATCGGAGAAAACACCAGTCTGGAGATTATGTACTATATTTATGTCTCACCAGAAAACGAAGCTGCCGCCAAATATGCAATAGCCGAATTTCAGCGCGGCAATGCCAGATAACGGAGGAATACATCATGAAAGATCTTCTGGATTTGCATACACACACAACGGCCAGCGGCCACGCCTACAATTCTTTATACGAAATGATCCAGGCGGCCTCCCGCAAGGGCCTGACCCTTTATGGCTGTTCCGATCATGGCCCCGCGATGCCGGGCGGCCCTCATTATTTTCACTTCATTAATTTTAAGGTGGTTCCCAATGAGGTTTACGGCGTAAAGGTGCTTATGGGCGCCGAGCTGAACATTACCGACCATCAGGGAACAGTGGATCTAAAGGAAGATGTGCTGAAGGATTTAGACTACACCATCGCCAGCCTCCACACCCCCTGCATCCGCCCCGGCACCTGCGAGGAGAATACAAACGCCTACCTGAAAGCCATGGAAAATCCCTATATCAACATCATCGGCCATCCCGATGACGCCCGCTATCCGATTGATTACGCAGCCCTGGTAAAGGGAGCCAAAAAGCACCGCAAGCTTCTGGAGATGAACAGCTCCTCCCTCCATCCCCGCAGCGTCCGCTCCGCCGGGGCAGCAGATGCCTACCGCACCATGCTGCGGCTGTGCATGGAAGAAGAGGTGCCCATTATCGTAAACAGCGACGCCCACATAGAAAGCGATGTGGGAAACCATGACCGGGCCTATGCCCTCCTTGAGGAGCTTTCCTTCCCGGAAGAGCTTGTGGTCAATACGGACCTTTCTCTCCTGCTGCCTTACGTGCCGAAGCTTAAGCGGGTGCTGTAAACGCACGCCATCATGCTGCAGCCTGCCTTTTGGCCCGCTGCAGCTCTTTTTCCCTCTTGCCATATGCAGCGCTTTTTCCATCTTACCATATTGACAGGATTGCCATTTTCCACTATAATATTAATAGTAAT